>DASWMK010000253.1 GCA_036399815.1 Acidimicrobiales bacterium | reverse complement strand
CGACGGCAAGCGACGAACGGTCGGCCCGCGGCGACGAACGGTCGAACCCGCCAGCCGGGCCGACAGCGGGCGGCGAACGACCGGCCCGCGGCGACGAACGGTCGAACCCGGCGCCGGCGGCGAGCGGTCAGGGGCGCCAGGCGCGGCCGAGGCCGAGGCGCTCGGGGGTGTGGAGGGTGAGCAGCTTGGTGCCGAGGTCGCCGGGGACCCGGCCGGCGGTCAGGCGGGACACCGCCACCATCGTGAGGAAGGCGAGCGGCACCGACCACGCCGCCGGCTGGGACAGCAGGGTGGCGGCCCAGCCGTGCCCGCCGTAGCCGCCCATCGTGAGGAGGATGGCGGCCGACGCCGACCCGCCGCCGAGCACCACCCCGGCGAGCGCCCCTGGCGCGGTCAGCCGCCGCCACCAGATGCCGAGCACGAGCAGCGGGCAGAACGACGAGGCGGCGATGGCGAAGGCCCAGCCGACGAGCAGGCTGATGTCGAACCGGGAGACGCCGAGGCCGAGGACAACGGCGACGGCGCCGGCGCCGACGGCCCCGGCCCGGAAGTCGGCGACCGTCCCCCGGAACACGTCGTGGGACAGCGAACCGGCCACCGACACGAGCAGGCCGGAGGCCGTCGACATGAACGCCGCGAACGCACCGGCGGCCACCAGCCCGCTGACCAACTCGCCGGCCAGGCCGCCGAGGACCCGGCCGGGGAGGACGAGGACGACGGCGTCGGTCTCCCCGGTCAGGTACAGGTCCGGGGTGTACAGGCGGCCCAGAGCCCCGTACACGGCCGGGAACACGTAGAACGCGCCCATCAGCAGCAGGACGATGACCGTCGTCTCCCTGGCCGCCCGCCCGTCGGGGTTCGTGTAGAAGCGGACGAGGATGTGGGGCAGCCCCATCGTCCCGAGGAACGTGGCCAGAATCAGCGAGTAGGTGGCGAACAGCGGGTGGTCCCGCTGGTCCTCCACGGGGCCGAAGGGCTGGGCCCACGACGTGCCCACCGAGCGGGGCACGTCCACGTGGTGCGGCACGGCCGCGCCGGCCGGGAACCGCACCGCCGTGCCCTTCCCGGCCCGGTGCTCGCCGGCGTCGAGCATGAGCCGGCCGTCGACCGCTCGGCCGTCGACCGAGCCGCGGGCGGTGACGGCGACGGGCTCGTCCACCCGGAAGGTGGCGGCCACGGTGAGGTCGACGGTGGTGGCCCGCTCGAACACCGGCGCGTCGGGGGTGGCGAGGTCCGGCCGGCCGTCGGCGTGGTAGTGCAGCAGGAGCACGACGGCGGGCACGCAGATGGCGGTCAGCTTCACCCAGTACTGGAAGGCCTGGACGAACGTGATGCCCCGCATGCCGCCGAGGGCGACGTTGGCCGTCACGACCGTGCCGACCACGATCACGCCCACCCAGTACGGCGCGCCGAGGAGCACGGACAGGGTCACCCCCGCCCCCTTCATCTGGGGCAGCAGGTAGAACCAGCCGATCAGCAGCACGAACGCCGTCGCCACCCGGCGCACGGCCAGCGAGTCGAGCCGGCCCTCGGCGAAGTCCGGGATCGTGTAGGCGCCGAAGCGGCGCAGCGGGGCGGCGACGAACAGCAGCAGCACCAGGTAGCCGGCCGCGTAGCCGACCGGGTACCAGAGCATGTCGACCCCGTACTTGAGCACGAGGCCCGCCACCCCGAGGAACGACGCCGCCGACAGGTACTCGCCGGAGATGGCCGACGCGTTCCACAGCGGCGGCACGGCCCGGGAGGCGACGAAGAAGTCCGAGGTCGTCCTGGCCACCCGCACGCCGTAGGCGCCGATCAGGATCGTCGCCGCGGTGACGAGGACGACGGCGGCGACCGGGATCACGGGCGGTCCACGAGGTCCACGAAGGCCGCCTCGTTGCGCTCGGCCTGGCGCACGTAGACGAGGGCGAGAACGACGAGCAGCGGGAACGAGAGGACGCCGAGCAGCAGCCAGGGCAGCGGCATGCCGGCCACCTCGAAGCGGGCCACGCCCGGGGCGACCGCGAACAGGACGGGCAGGCCGCCGAGGACGCAGGCGAACACCACGAACACGGCGAGGGCGAGGCGGAGCTGGGCCCGCACGAGCGTGCGGATGAGGACGTCGCCCACCGACGTCTGGTCGGCCAGCTCGGCCAGCGGGCGGGACGGGGCCCGGCGGCGCATGGCCGCCTCCGTGCGGGGGCTCATGACCGTCACCCGGCGGGGCTCGGTCACCGTGTCACCGGCCCTGGCGGCCCCGCATGAGCCGCTCCTTCAGGCCGCGGGTGTGGCGGCGGCTGACCGGGAGCTCCTTGCCGTCGACGACGACCACGTAGCCCTTGCCCGTCTCGGCCCTCACCTCGCTGATGTGGCGGACCGACACGAGGTAGCCCCGGTGGATGCGGAGGAACCCGGCACCCTCCCAGCGGGCCTCCAGGGTCGAGATCGGGGTGCGGACGAGGTAGGAGCCGTCGGGGGTGTGGAGGCGGGCGTAGTCGCCGGCGGCCTCGACGTAGCGGACGGCGTCGCGCTCGACGAAGCGGGTGCGGCCGGCGGTCTCGACGGGGATCAGGTCGAGGTCGTCGCCTTCGGCGGCGGCGGGCGCCGGGGCGGCCGGGGTGGCCCTGCGGGCGGCGACCCGGTCGAGGGCCTCCCGGAGGCGCTCCGGGCGGACGGGCTTGAGCAGGTAGTCGCTGGCCCGCAGCTCGAAGGCCTCGACGGCGTGCTCGTCGAAGGCGGTGACGAACACGACGGCCGGCGGGTGGGCGAAGCGCCCGAGCACGCGGGCCAGCCCGAGGCCGTCCAGGCCGGGCATGCGGATGTCGAGGAAGACGGCGTCCACGTCGTGGTCGTGCAGCAGGCGGAGGGCGTCGGTGGTGTCGGTGGCGGTGGCCACGACGGCGACGTCGGGCTCCTGGCGCAGCAGGAAGGCCAGCTCGTCGACGGCCGGCGGCTCGTCGTCGACGACCAGCACCCGGAGCCCGTCCCCGCCGGTCACGACGCCCGCACCCCGGCCCGGTACTTCGGCACCCGCAGGCACACCCGGGTGCCGGCGCCCGGCGCCGTCTCGACCACGAGGCCGAACTCGTCGCCGAACACCGTGCGGAGGCGCTCGTCGACGTTGGCCAGGCCGATGCGGCCGGCCTCGCCGTCGCCGGCCAGCTGGCGGCGCAGCTGCTCGGGGTCCATCCCCACCCCGTTGTCCTCGACGCTGATCCGGCACTCGCTGCCGGCGTCCTCGGCGGCGATCGTGATCCGGCCCGGCCCGCCCCGGCGCTCGATGCCGTGCCGGACGGCGTTCTCGACGAGCGGCTGGAGCACGAGGAACGGGAGGGTGACGGGCAGGACCTCGGGGGCCACCCGGAGGGTGACGGCGAGGCGGTCGCCGAACCGGGCCCGCTCGAGCAGCAGGTAGGCGTCGATGGCCCTCAGCTCCTCGGCCAGGGTCGTGAACTGGGCCTGGCTGCGGAAGCTGTAGCGGGTGAACTCGGCGAACTGGAGCAGCAGCTCGCGGGCCCGCTCGGGGTCGGTGCGGACGAACGAGGCGATGGCGGTCAGCGCGTTGTAGACGAAGTGGGGCGAGATCTGGGCCCGCAGCGCCCGCAGCTCGGCGGCCGCCGCCCTCGCCTCCGACTGGTCGAGGCGGCCGAGCTCGATCTGGGTGGCGACCCACTGGGCCACCTCCCCGGCCGCCCGGATGGTCCCCGCCTTCACCGACGTGCCCATCGCCGCCAGGGTGCCGACCACCGTGCCGCCGACCTCGATGGGCACGACCACACCGGAGCGGACGGGGCAGCCGACGTCGGCGCAGGCCAGCCGGCCGGGGTCGACGGCCACCGGCCGGCCGTCCTCGAACACCGGCCGGGCCAGGTCGGGGACGGCGGCGGCGTGGTGGGCGCCCTCGCCGTCCCAGGCGAGGACGTCGTCGCGGTCGGTGATGGCGATCGCCGAGCAGCCGAGCAGCCGGCGCAGCGACCGGGCCGCCCGGCCGGCGGCCGCCTCGGTGAGGCCGGCCCGGAAGTGGGGGGCGGCCTCGGACACGGCGTGGAGGACGTCGAAGGTCACCCGCTCGACGCTCGTGCCGAACTGGTGGCGGGCCCGGACGGCCCGCAGGAAGGCCAGGGCCGGGAGCGCCACGAGCACCACCACCGTGAGGCCGACCAGCAGGAGCCGCACCGCCGCGAAGCGTACGGGAGGGCGACCGGTCGGTGCTGGGACACGGCGGCCGGCCGGCGGCGCGCGAGTGTCGGGGGGTGGACCTCAACGTGGCGGTCGCGCTCGCGGCGGTCGCCGCCGCCGTCCCCGACCGGGAGGCGATCGTCGCCGGGGACCGCCGCCTGACCTGGGCCGAGGTCGACGAGCGGACGACCAGGCTGGCCGGCGCGCTCCTCGCCGCCGGCGTGGGCGACGACGTGGACGCCCGCCCCGGGGCCGGGCCGCCGTGGGCGTCGCCCCACGACCACGTCGGGCTCCTCCTCCACAACGGCCCCGCCTACCTCGAGTCGATGGTCGGGGCCTGGAAGGCGAGGGCCGTCGCCTTCAACCTCAACTACAGGTTCACCCCCGACGAGCTGGTCGAGGTGCTGGCCGACGCGTCCGCCGTCGCCGTCGTCGCCGGCGGGGCCCTCGTCGCCACCCTGGCCGAGGCCCTGCCCCGGCTCCCCCTCGTCCGCCTCGTCCTCCAGGTCGACGACGGGTCGGGCGCCCCGCTGCTCCCGGGCGCCGTCGACTACGAGGCGGCCGTCGCCGCCGCCACCCCCGACCGGCCGCCGGTCGACCCGTCCCCCGACGACCGCTACCTGCTCTACACCGGCGGCACCACCGGCCGGCCGAAGGGCGTGCTGTGGCGGCAGGCCGACTTCGTGGTCGGCTGCCTGGGCGTCGACCCGGCGGCCACGCCGGCCTCGCTGGCCGACGCGGCGCCCCACCGGGGCCGGCTGCGGGTGCTGCCGAGCGCCCCGTTCATGCACGGGGCCGCCCACTGGAACGCGTTCAGCGCCTGGCTGGCCGGCGGCACGGTGGTCGTCCAGGACCGCCCGGACCGCTTCGACCCCGCCGACGTGCTGGCCACGGCGGCGAGGGAGCGGGTGACGTCGCTGCTGGTGGTGGGCGACGCCGTCGGCCGCCCGCTGCTCGAGGAGGCCGGCCGGGGCGGCCACGACCTGTCCCACCTGCGCCACCTGCTCACCGGCGGCGCCGTCCTGTCGCCCTCGGTCAAGCGGGCCTGGGCCGAGCTCGTTCCCGGCCTCGGCGTGGTGGACCTGCTCGGCTCGTCGGAGGCCGGCCGCCAGGGCGTGAGCCGGACACGGGGCGGCGACCACCCGGTCGGCGGGCGGTTCTCGCCGGCCGGGGGCGCGGCCGTGCTGTCGGCCGACCGCACCCGGCTGCTCGCCCCCGGCGACCCCGAGCTCGGATGGCTGGCCACGAGCGGCCGGGTGCCGCTCGGCTACCTCGGCGACCCGGAGCGGACGGCGGCGACGTTCCCGGTGGTCGACGGCGTCCGCTGGGCCGTCCCCGGCGACCGGGCCAGGTTCGACGCCGACGGCACCGTGGTGCTCGCCGGCCGGGACGCGGCGACCGTCAACACCGGCGGGGAGAAGGTGTTCGCCGAGGAGGTCGAGGTCGCCGTCCGCTCCCACCCGGCCGTCGCCGACGCCGTCGTCGTCGGCCGCCCGTCGGAGCGCTGGGGCCAGGAGGTGGTCGCCGTGGTCGAGCCCCGCCCCGGCCACGCCCCGCCCTCGGTCGAGGACCTCCGGGCCTGGTGCGACGGCCGCCTGGCCCGCTACAAGCTGCCGCGGGCCGTCGTCGCCGTCGACCGGGTGACCCGCCAGCCGAGCGGCAAGCCCGACTACGCCTGGGCCCGCCGGGCGGCGGCCGGCGGGGCCGCGCCTACCTGACCGGGCGGGCCAGGGCGGCGACGAGGCCGACGAGGGCGAGGGCGGCGGCCACCCCGGCGGCCTTGAGGAGCGACCCGCCGCCGCTGCCCGCGGCCGCCAGGTCCACGAGGACGAGGCCGAGGGCCCCCGAGCCCGCCGCGGTGGCCACCAGCACGGCCACCCGGCGGCGGGCCAGGCCGGGCGCCACGACCAGCGGCCGCCTGGCCTCGAGCGACCACCACGCCGCCTCCAGGGCGAGCCACAGCGCCGGCCCGACGAGCGCGGCGTCCGCCCGCACCCCCGACCCCGACCCGAGCACCGACAGCGCGTAGGCGACGACCAGCAGGGCGCCGGCCGGCCCGATCCAGGCGCCGTAGCCGCCGAGCAGGCCGATCAGGAGGCAGGCGAAGGCCGCCGTCGCCGGCAGCGAGGCGAACCCGGCGAGGGTGGCGGCCTCGTCGACCGACCAGGCGCCGACGCCGGCGGCCAGCGCCAGCGAGGCGCCGGCCAGCAGGTGGGCCGGCCGGGGCGCGGCCTGGACGAGGCTCACCGGGCCGCCCACACCGGCGTGCGCCGCCACGCCAGCACGGCGGCCACCACCTCCTCGAGCGTGAGCCCCGGCGACCAGGGCACCACGACCACCCCCTGGCGCCGGAAGCGGTCCCGCAGCGCCTCCCGCTCCATCCGCCAGAACCGCTGGGCGACCGCGGCGATCGGGTCGCCGGCCTCGGGCACGTGGGGCTCGGGCGGGCACTCGATCACCACGAGGTCGACCGCCCGGGCCCGCAGGTCGGCCAGCGCCCGCACCGCCCTGGGGTCGAGCAGCGGGGTGAGGGCGACGACGAGCGCGTGCGGGGGCAGGCCCCGCACGGGCACGACGTCGATGGCCTTGTCGGCGTAGCTGAACACGACCTGGGTGTCGAGCAGGGCGTCGGCGATGCGGTGCAGGTGGACGAGGCCGTTGCCGGGCTGGAGCCAGGACACGACGCCGCCGAAGCCGACCAGCCCGACCCGGTCGTGGGCGGCCAGGTGGCGGGTGGCGAGCGACCAGGCGGCCGCCACCACCTGGTCGAGCGTGCCCGGCCCCGAGGCCCCGCCGCCGACCTCCTCGAACGTGTCGAGGAACAGCACCACGTCGGTGTTGCGCTCGGGGCGGCGCTGGGTGACCCACAACTCGCCCCGCCGCGCGGAGGCCCGCCAGTTCACCGCCCGGAAGTGGTCGCCGGGGGCGAACGGCCGCAGGTCGGCGAACTCGATGCCGTCGCCCCGCTCCAGGGCGACGTGGCTGCCGGTGAACACCTGCATGGTGGCCGGGCGGATCAGCGAGCGCAGCCGGGCGGCGGCCGGGTGGACCCGGAGGACGCCGTCGACCACGGCCTCGCCCTCGGCCACCAGCATCCCGCCGGCGCCGAAGGCCCGCAGCGCCAGCCGCCCGGGGCGCACGACCCCCCAGCGCCGGCAGCGCAGGGTGAGGTCCAGGCGGACGGGCCGGCCGGCGGGGACGGCGACGACCCGGCGGGCGCCGCCCACCACCTCGAGCGCCGCCGGCACGGAGACCGTCACCTCCAGCCAGGGCACGCCGGCCGGCGCCACCACCTCCACGGCGAGGCCGACCTCGTCGCCCTCGACGGCGCGCTCCCGATCGGCGGTGACGGTCGCGGCGAGCACGGGCGGGCGGCCGGCGGCCAGGCCGAGCACGGCGGCGACGAGGAAGGGGACGGCGACGGCGGCCAGCTCGGGCCGCCCGATGGCGACGGCGGCGACCAGCGCGCCGCCGCCCACGGCGACGTGGACGGCCAGGCGGGGCGTGGCCCGGGGGACGAGCCGGGCCTCGCCGCTCACGGGCGGGGCGGCAGGGCCCGCTCGGCCGCCGGGACGGGGACGGCGGCCAGGCAGGACCGCACCACGTCGTCCCGGCTGGTGCCCCGCACCCACAGCTCGGGGCGGAGGATCAGCCGGTGGGCGAGGGCGGGCACGGCCACCGCCTTCACGTCGTCGGGGGTCACGAAGTCCCGGCCGGCCAGCGCCGCCCTGGCCCGCGACAGCTTGAGCAGGGCGACCGTGCCCCTCGGGCTGGCGCCCACCTGCGTGGACGGGCTCGTCCTCGTCGCCGTGACCAGGGCGACGAGGTAGTCGACGATCGGCTCGGCCACGTGGACCTCCTCCACGGCGGCCTGCATGGCGAGCAGGGTCGGGCCGTCGACCACGGGCCGGAGCACGACGTCGTCGGTCCCCCTCGCCATCCGGGCGACGAGGATCTCCCGCTCGTCGGCCGGCGACGGGTAGCCCATGGCGACGCGCAGCAGGAACCGGTCGAGCTGGGCCTCGGGCAGCGGGTAGGTGCCCTCGAACTCGACCGGGTTCTGGGTGGCGAGCACGAGGAACGGCCGCTCCAGCCGGCGGGTGACCCCGTCGGTCGTCACCTGGCGCTCCTGCATGGCCTCGAGCAGCGCGGCCTGGGTCTTCGGCGGCGCCCGGTTGATCTCGTCGCCGAGGAGCAGGTTGGTGAACAGCGGGCCGGGCCGGAAGTCCAGGTCGCCCGTGCGGGGGTCGTACACCGACGAGCCGCTGACGTCGGACGGCATGAGGTCGGGGGTGAACTGCACCCGGGTGAAGGCGAGGTCGCAGGCCGCCGCGAACGAGCGGGCCATCAGCGTCTTGGCCAGGCCGGGGAGGTCCTCGATGAGCACGTGCCCGTCGGCGAGGAGGCCCATGAGGACGAGAGTCAGCGGGTCGCGCTTGCCGACGACCGCCCGCTCGACCTCGTCGAGGATCGCCGCCGACCGCCGGCCGACCTCGTCGAGCGACATCGGCCCGGTCACGCCAGGCCCTCGATGGCGTCGGCGGCCGCCGTCACGTCGGCGATCGGCACCCCGCTCGACCAGCGGTCGGGCACGACGGGCGGCCAGGCGAGGCGGGCGGCGACGGGGCCGACGGCGTCCTCGGCGGCCCGCCGGTCGAGGTCGGGGTCGATGCCGGCCGCGGCCAGCCGCTCGCCGGCCAGGGCGGCGAGGCGGGGCCCGAGCCGGGCGGCGGCCGCCCTCCCGTCCTCGGTGGCCGTCGACACCAGCCCGATCCACTGCCCGAGGCCCTCCGGCACCGGGCCGTCCGGCGGGCGCCGGCGGGGGGCGACGAGCGCGGGCGACCGCCAGGCGGCGGCGTCGCAGCGCTCCGACACCCCGCGGACGACGGCCACGAGCGCCATGCCGCCGACCAAGGCGAGGTGCACCTCGATGGCCACGTGCTGGTGGAGGCCGGCGTGGAAGGCG
>DASWMK010000252.1 GCA_036399815.1 Acidimicrobiales bacterium | reverse complement strand
CGAGGGCCGACAGGTCGCTCACCGCCGAGGTCGCCGCGCTCGACGCCGCGCTCGAGCTCCTCCGGGCCGGCACCCCCCTCTACAAGGGCGGCATCGACGCCGAGCGCCGGGCCCTGCTCGCCCCGTTCTTCCTCATGACGGCGAAGCCGGTGCTGGCCGTCGTCAACGTCGGCGAGGACCAGCTCGACCGGGCCGACGAGCTCGCCGCCGCGGTCGCCGCCGAGCTCGGGCCGGGCGCGGAGGTCGTCGCCATGTCGGTCCAGCTGGAGGCGGAGGCCGCCCGCCTCGACCCCGACGAGCGGTCGGAGCTGCTGGAGGGCCTCGGCCTCGGCGAGGGGGCGCTGCCCCGGTTCGTGCGGGCCGCCTACCACCTGCTCGGGCTGCGGACGTTCCTCACCACCGGCGACAAGGAGTCGCGGGCGTGGACGTTCCGGGCCGGGTCGAAGGCGCCGGAGTGCGCCGGCCGCATCCACTCGGACCTCCAGCGGGGGTTCATCCGGGCCGAGGTCATCCGCTGGGACGAGCTCCTCGAGATCGGCTCGTGGGCGAAGGCCAAGGAGGCCGGCAAGCTCCGCGTCGAGGGCAAGGACTACGTCGTCGCCGACGGCGACGTCCTCGAGATCCGCTTCAACGTCTGAGCGGCGGGCGGGGTGGCCTGGCTCGTCTGCGACGGCAGGGTGCTCGCCTCCCTCGACGTGGCCGACCGGCGCGCCAGCCGCCGGCGGGGCCTGCTCGGGAAGGACCGGATCGAGGGCGCGCTGCTCATCCGGCCGTGCCGGTCCGTCCACACCATCGGCATGCGGGTCCCCGTCGACGTCGCCTTCTGCGACGCCGACCTCGTCGTCCTGCGGGTGGTGACCGTCCCCCGCAACCGGGTGACGAGGGCGGTGCTCCGCGCCCGCGCCGTCGTCGAGGCCGAGGCCGGGTCGTTCTCCCGGTGGGGGGTCGGGCCGGGCGACCGGCTGGAGGTGCGGTCGTGAGCGGCGCGCTCGTCCTCGTCGCCACCCCGATCGGGAACCTCGGCGACCTGTCGCCCCGGGCCGTCGAGGAGCTGCGCGCCGCCGACGTGATCGCCTGCGAGGACACCCGCCGCACCGGCCGCCTCCTCCAGCACGCGGGCGTGCCGGCGCCCCGGCTGCTCGTCGTCAACGACCACACGGAGGCCGGCGAGGTGCGGGCCGTCCTCGCCTACCTCGACCGCGGCCAGCGGGTGGCGCTCGTGACCGACGCCGGCACGCCGGCCATCTCCGACCCGGGCGAGCGGCTGGTGCGGGCGGCCGTCTCGGCCGGGCACGAGGTCGTCGCCGTGCCCGGGCCGTCGTCGGTGGTCGCCGCGCTGACGGTGAGCGGGCTGCCGACCGGCCGGTTCTGCTTCGAGGGGTTCCTGCCCCGGCGGGGGTCGGGGCGGGGCGAGCGGCTGCGCGCCCTGGCCGGCGAGGAGCGCACGATGGTGCTGCTGGAGGCGCCCCACCGCCTGGCCCGCACGTTGGCCGACCTGGCCGAGGCGATGGGCGGCCGGCGGGAGGTGGTGCTGGCCCGGGAGCTCACCAAGCTCCACGAGGAGGTGTGGCGGGGCACCCTGGCGGCGGCCGTCGAGCGGGCCGAGGCGGTGGCGCCGCTCGGGGAGTTCGTGATCGTGGTGGCCGGCGCGCCGCCCACCGGGCCGGCGACCGACGGCGACGTCGAGCGAGCCCTGCGGGACCGCCTCGCCGCGGGGGAGGACAAGCGCACCGCCGTCGCCGAGGTCGCCGCCGAGCTCAAGGTGCCGAAGCGCCGGGTGTACGCGATCGCCGTCGACCTCGGCGCGGGCGGTGACGATGGCTGACCTGCGCCGCACTTCGGGGCGGCGGCGGTCGACGCGGTGGGCGGCCGACGTGGGGCCGCGGTGACGGCCGACGACGCCTTCGCCGCGCTGGACCGCCTGGCCGCCGCCGGCGTGCCGTTCGGCCTGGCCGGGCGGTGGGCGGCGGACGCCATCGCGGGTCGGTCGCCGTCGGGGCCGGCCGAGGTCGTCGTGCCGATCGAGCGGGTGGCCGACGCCGTCTCGGCGGCCGGCGGCGCGCTGGTCGTCGACGCCCGCCCCATGGGTGGCGGCGGCGAGGCCCGCACGCTGGCCGACGGCGACGTGGTCGACGGCCGCCTCGCCGGGCGGCGCCTCCCGTGCCTGCGGCCCGAGGTCGCGCTCCTCCTCCTGCTCGACCGCCGCCCCGCCCCGTCCTCCGACGACCTCGCCGCCGCCCGCGACCTGGCCTCGGCCGCCGGCCTGTCCCTCCCGCCGCTCGCCGGCTCCCCGGCCGGGGCCCCGCCGCCCGAGGAGCGGGGCGACGCCGTCGCGGGGCTGTCGACCGCCTTCCCGGTGCCCGTCGGCGCCGGCGGCGGGCCGGAGCCGGCGGTCGTCGTGCGGGACGTGGTGCCGTCCGACGCGCCGGCCGTCGCGTTCGTCCACGTCGCCTCCTGGCGGTTCGCCTACGCCGACCAGATGCCCGGCGCCTTCCTGGCCGCCCTCGACCCCGTCGCCCGGTGGCGTCAGTGGGCCCGCCGGCTCTCGTCGGAGGAGCCCTCGCTCCCCGAGGCGACGGTCGTCGTCGCCGGCCCGCCGGGCACCGTCGAGGGGTTCGCCATGTACGGCCCGGAGGCGGGCGGCGGTGCCGACGGCGAGGTCCACGCCCTCTACTGCCACCCGGCGGCGATCGGCGCGGGCCGGGGTCGGGCGCTGCTCGCCGCGGTCACCGACCGGCTGCGGGCGGCCGGGTTCGCCGAGGCGGTGCTGTGGGTGCTGGCCGGGAACGACCGGGCCTGCCGCTTCTACGAGGCCGCCGGCTGGGCCCCCGACGGTGCGACGCGCGACGAGGAGGTCGGCCCACCGGGCGACCGCATCACGGTCCCCGAGGTCCGCTACCGCGCCCGCCTCGCCTGATCCGTCGCGGCCGGGGCCGGCCGTCGCTCAGCCTGCGGACCGTCTGAGGAGGCGACTCGTGCCGGGCGTCGGCGGCGCCGGCGGCCGTCGTCGGAACGGGCGTATCGACCCGACGCGCCCGTACGCTGGTCGGGGCATGCAGGACGCCGACCGACCGCCGCCGCCGGACCTCTCCGAGGTCTACGACGAGGCGACCCTGGCGGCCCTCGACGCCTGGGGCCGGCCCCCGGCGGAGGACCGGCGGCACCGTGCGGCGCCGTCCCGTCCGGTGCGCCGGGGCGCCGCCACCGGCGCGCTGCTGAGCGGGCTGGTGCTCGGCGTGCGGGACGTGTTCGAGGACGAGCGCGACGAGGAGGTCGTGCTGGAGGAGGACGCGCCCGGTCCCGACCCGGGCCAGGCCGTGGTCGTCCACCTCGTGCCGTTCGACCCGGCGGCGAGCGTCGCCGTGGTCCGCCCCTGGCTGCTCCGCTCCGCCCGCTGATCCCGCCGGCCCGGCCGCCGGTCCCCGTTCCTGTCACACCCCCTGCTTAGGGTTTGCCGCATGGTCCTCGTGCTGGTGGTGACGGTGGCGGTGGCGGCCGCCGGGGTCGCGGCGGTGCTGGCCGCGGCCGTCGTCGCGGCCCGCCAGCGGGCGGCGGCGGACGAGGCGGCCGCGCTGGTCGCGGCCGAGGTCCGCGAGGCGGCCGCGGCCGAGCGCGACGCGACCGTGCGGGCGGCGGTGGACCACGTCGTCACGATGGCGAGGGAGCGGCTCGGCGCGGAGCTGGCGGCCGGTGAGCGGGAGCTCGAGTCCAAGAAGGGCCTGATCGACGGGCGGCTGGCCGCCATGGGCGACCAGCTCGAACGGGTGGCCGGCCTCGTCGCCGCCCTCGAGCGGGACCGGGTGCGGGCCCACGGCGAGCTCACCACCCGGCTCGAGGCGACGGCCCGCACGACGGCCGAGCTCACGGCGACGACGGCCGGGCTCCGGGAGGCGCTGGCCAGCCCGCAGGCGAGGGGCCAGTGGGGCGAGCGGATGGCGGAGGACGTGCTGCGCCTCGCCGGCTTCGTGGAGGGCGTGAACTACCTGAAGCAGCGCACGATCGACGGCCGCGGCACCCGGCCGGACTTCACCTTCCCCCTGCCTCGCGGCCACGTCGTCCACATGGACGCCAAGTTCCCGGCCGCCAACTACCTGCGGTACCTGGAGGCGGCGACGGACGACGAGCGGGCCAGGCGGCGGGCCGACTTCCTCCGCGACGTCCGCCACCGGGTGCGAGAGCTCTGCGGGCGGGACTACGTCGACGCCGCGGCCGGCACGGTGGACTACGTCCTGCTGTTCATCCCGAACGAGAGCGTGTACGGCTTCATCCACGAGCAGGACCCGACCCTGCTCGACGACTGCCTGCGCCAGAAGGTCGTCCCCTGCTCGCCGTTCAGCCTGTTCGCCGTGCTGGCCGTCATCCGCCAGGCCTTCGACAACTTCGTGCTGGAGCAGACCTCGAACGAGGTCCTCTCCCTGCTCGGGGCGTTCGCGGAGCAGTGGGAGCGGTTCTGCGGGCAGCTGGACAAGGTGGGCGCCCGGATCGAGTCGGCCGGCAAGGAGTACGAGCGGCTGGCCACGACCCGCCGGCGCCAGCTGGAACGCCCGCTGGCGAAGATCGAGGAGCTGCGCAGGGACCGCGACCTGCCCGTCGCCGCCGGCTTCGGCACCGGCGACGGCGAGGTCGTCGCCCTCCCCGGCACCGGGACGGAGGACGCCTGACCGACGCCCCGAACGAGCACATCCCCGAGCCGCACAGGGCGGCGGCGGGCGGCCCGCCGCGGCCGGCGCGTGCGGCGGGGCCGGTCGCGCCCTGGTCGGCAGGCGATCCCCGGCCGTCGTCGCGGCGGCACGCGCCCGGTGTCGCCGGCGGCGCCGCAGCCGGCGACCGGATGGGAGCGGCGCCGTCGGCTCCCGAGGGGCGGGAGGTGTCGGTGACCGCGTGGTGAGCGGCGGCGGCACGGTCGCGCCCGTGCGGCTGTCGGCGGCGGCGGCCCGGCGGGTGGCGCTCGGCGCGCAGGCACTGGTCGACGGCCGGCCGGCCGGGCGGGTCGACCTCCGCCACGTCCGGCGCGCTCTCGGGGCGATGGGCCTCGTGCAGATCGACTCGGTCAACGTGCTGGTCCGCTCGCACGAGCTGCCGCTGTGGTCGCGGCTCGGGGCCTACCCGCGGGGGGTGCTCGACGAGCTCGCCTTCCGGCGGCGCGAGCTGTTCGAGTACTGGGGCCACGAGGCCAGCTACGTGCCCGTGGGCCTGCACCCCCACCTGCGCCACCGGATGGAGCGCTACGCCGCGCTGCTCGACCGGCGGGAGCTGAAGCTCCAGAAGGAGGACCCGGACTACGTCGAGCGCGTGCTCGACGACGTCCGTCGCCGCGGGCCCCTCGCCGTCACCGACCTCCAGGACGGCGGCGACCGGGCCGGGCCGTGGTGGGGCTGGTCGAAGGGCAAGGTCGCGCTCGAGTACCTGTTCGGCGCCGGGCGGCTGGCGGTGGCCGGCCGCCGCAACTTCGCCCGCCTCTACGACCTGCCCGAGCGCGTGCTGCCGGCCGAGGTCCTCGCCGCGCCGACCCCCGACCGCCGGTCGGCGTACCGGGAGCTGCTGGTGCTCGGGGCGAGGAGCGTCGGCGTGGGGACGGCGGCCGACGTCGCCGACTACTACCGCCTCCGCCTCGCCGAGTCGAAGGCGATCCTCGCCGAGCTCGTAGACGAGGGGCGGCTGCTTCCGGCCGAGGTCGAGGGATGGCGCCAGCCGGCCTACCTGCACCCCGAGGCCCGGCGCCCGCGGCGGGCGGAGGCGGCCGCGCTGCTCACCCCGTTCGACCCGGTCGTCTGGTTCCGGGACCGCACAGAGCGCCTCTACGGGTTCCGCTACCGCATCGAGATCTACACGCCGGCGCCGAAGCGGGTCTACGGCTACTACGTGCTGCCGTTCCTGCTCGGGGACCGCCTGGTCGCCCGCGCCGACCTCAAGGCCCAACGCGCCGCCGGCGTCCTCGAGGTGCGGGCCGCGCACGCCGAGCCCGAGGTCGACCACCGGGAGGTGGCGGCGGCATTGGCGGAGGAGCTGCGGGCGATGTCGGCCTGGCTCGGCCTCGGCGGGGTCGAGGTGGTGCCGGCCGGCGACCTGGCGCCGGCGCTGTCGGTCGCCGTCGCCGCCGGCTGATCAGGCGAGCACGGGCAGGCGGTCCCAGAGGGCGGCGACGACGTCGGCCGTCGTCGCGCCCCCGGCGACGAGCCGGTCGAGCTCGCCGGACGCCGCCAGCGCGCCGGCCAGGTCGGCCAGGTCCGGGTGGCGGGCCGTGTAGGCGGTGACGACCACGTCGCCGCGGTCCAGGGTGACGAACCGGGCCAGCGGGAGCAGGGCGCCGAGCGTGCCGAAGCGGTCGGGCCGGGGCCCGTGCAGCGCCGGCCAGCGGTCGGCGACGAAGGGCGTGCAGCCGGCGATGCCGGCGAGCCCGTCGCACAGCGGGTCGCCGCCGGCGAAGCGGACGACCGGCACGGCCGCCATGACGATGGCCCCGCTGCACTGGAGGCACGGCTCGAGGGTCGACCAGATGGCGAGGTGCCGGCCCCGCCCGACGGGGACCGACGCCAGCGCGTTGACCTCGGCGTGCGCGACCGTCGACCCGGCGACCTGGCCGGGCGGCGCCTCGGTCTCGAGCAGGCGGTTCCGGCCGGTGGCGACGACCGCGCCGGTGGGGTCGGTGAGCACGGCGCCGATCCCGAGGCTGCCGGCGGCGTACGACGCCCACGCCTGCTCGAACGCCGCCCGCCACGGTGCCTCGAGCGCCGCCCAGGCCGTCCGCCCGTCGCCCGGGAGGCCGTCCCGATCCCCGTCCGCCCCCCCTCGCCCCACGCCGCCGGACCGTAGCGGCCCCGGCCCACCAACGAGCACCCGACCTGCCCCCGCCCGCCCGCTTGCCCGCTTGCCAGCGCGACCGCCGCCCGCTCGCTCGTCCCCTCACCGTCCGAGCTGCGTCGGCCCGTGAGCCGGCCGGTCAACGCCGGCCCGCCCGCCGAACCCCGAGCCGGCCGAGCGCGCCCCGCGCCCCCGCCGGGCCGTCGAAATACCCGGTCGCCGCGGCAACCTGCCGCCCTACCATCGCCGGCGTGACCACCATCGGCGCCGCCGCCATGCCCTGGGCCCTCCACGGGCCCCCGAGCGCCGGCTGACGCGCCGCGACCGGGCCCGCGACGGCCCGGTCCGCTCCTGCCGACCCGGCCGTGCCGGGCCAGCGAGGAGCACCCATGACGAAGCGACCTAGGGTGGGCGACGTGGCCCGCTTCTACGTCACGACGCCCATCTACTACGTCAACGACGCCCCCCACATCGGCCACGCGTACACCACCGTCACCGCCGACGCGCTCGCCCGGTGGCACCGCCTGATCGGCGACGACACCTGGTTCCTCACCGGCACCGACGAGCACGGGCTGAAGGTGCAGCGGGCGGCGGAGGCCAACGGTGTCAGCCCGAAGGAGTGGGCCGACCGCACGAGCGAGCGGTTCAAGGAGGCCTGGCGCCTCCTCGACATCGGCTTCGACGACTTCATCCGCACCACCGAGCCCCGCCACCACCGGGCGGTGCAGGCCCTGCTCCGGCGGGCCTACGAGAACGGCCACATCGAGCTCGGCACCTACGAGGGCCTCTACTGCGTCGCCTGCGAGGCCTACTACGCGCCCGGCGACCTCGTCGACGGCGTCAAGTGCCCGATCCACCTTCGCCCCGTCGAGGAGCTGAAGGAGGAGAACTGGTTCTTCCGGCTCTCGACCTTCACCCAGCCCCTGCTCGACTGGTTCGAGGCCCACCCCGACGCCATCACCCCGGAGGGCAAGCGCAACGAGGCCCTCGGCATCATCCGCCAGGGCCTGGAGGACATCTCGATCAGCCGAACGTCGATCACCTGGGGCGTCCCCGTCCCCTGGGACGACCGCCACGTCTTCTACGTCTGGTACGACGCGCTGATCAACTACGCCACCGCCGTCGGCTACGGCGCCGACGACGAGCGCTTCGCCACCTGGTGGCCGGTCGTGCACCACCTGATCGGCAAGGACATCCTCCGCTTCCACTGCGTCTACTGGCCGGCCCTGCTGCTCGCCGCCGGCATCGACCCGCCGGCCGGCGTGCACGTCCACGGCTTCCTCCTCGTGGGCGGCGAGAAGATGAGCAAGACCCGCCTCAACCAGATCGCGCCGGCCGACCTGGTGGAGGACTTCGGCGTCGACGGGTTCCGCTACCACTTCCTGCGGGACACGCCGTTCGGCCCCGACGGCGACTTCTCCTACGAGGGGATGGTCGCCCGCTACAACGCCGACCTCGCCAACAACCTCGGCAACCTCGTCGCCCGGGTGGCGACCGTCGTCGGCAGCAAGTGCGGCGGCACCGGCCCGGCGCCCACGCCGGACAGCCCGCTGCGGGCCGTCGCCTCGGAGGTCGTCGAGGCGGCGAGCGCGGCGTGGGCGTCGATCGCCCCGTCCCAGGCGCTCGAGGCGACCTGGCGGCTGATCCACGCGGCCAACGCCCACCTCGAGGCCAACGAGCCGTGGAAGGCCGAGCCCGGGCCGGCCGTGGACACCGTCCTCGGCGACGCGCTGGAGGCGCTGCGCATCGTCGCCATCCTCGCCACCCCGGCCCTGCCGGCGGCGTGCGCCGAGATCTGGCGCCGCATCGGCTTGGCCGGCTCGCCGGCCGACGAGCGGGTGCCGGCGTCGACGGCGTGGGGCGGCTACCCGGGCGGCCTCGCCGTCGAGAAGGGCGCCCCGCTGTTCCCCCGCATCAAGGCATGACCCGCTGGACGGACAACCACTGCCACCTCGACCCCGGGCCGGCCGGGGCCGAGGCGGCGGCGGAGGCGCGGGAGGCGGGGGTCACCCGGCTGGTCACCGTCGGCACCGACCCGGCCCGGTCGGCCGCCGCCGTCGCCACCGCCCGCGCCCTGGACGGCGTGTGGGCCACGGCCGGCGTCCACCCCCACGACGCCAAGGACGGCCTCGACGGGCTCGAGGACCTGCTCGACGAGCCCGAGGTGGTCGCCGTCGGCGAGTGCGGCCTCGACTACCACTACGACCACTCGCCCCGCCCCGTGCAGCGGGAGGTCTTCGCCGCGCAGGTCGCCCTCGCGACGACCAGGGGCATGGCGCTCGTCATCCACACGAGGGAGGCGTGGGACGACACCTTCGCCGTCCTCGCCGCCGAGGGCGTGCCCGAGCGGACGGTCTTCCACTGCTTCACCGGCGGGGCCGACGAGGCCCGCCGCTGCCTCGATCTCGGCGCCTGGCTCTCGTTCTCCGGCATCGTCACGTTCCCGAGCGCGGGCGACCTCCGGGAGGCGGCCGCGCTGTGCCCGCTCGACCGCCTCCTCGTCGAGACCGACTCGCCCTACCTCGCCCCGGTGCCCCACCGGGGCCGCCCGAACCGGCCGGCGCTGGTCCCGCTCGTCGGCGCGGGCGTGGCGGCGGCCAAGGGCGTGGCGGCCGAGGAGGTGGCCGAGGCGTCGTGGCGGGCGGCGTCGGCCGTCTACGGCCTCCCGGGGTGACCATCGGCCGCCGCGACGCGGCCGCCCTCCTCGCCCGCCACGGGCTCGCCCCCAAGCGCTCGCTCGGCCAGAACTTCGTGGTCGACCCCAACACGGTCCGCCGGATCGCCCGCCTCGCGGGGGTGGGCGCCGGCGACCACGTGGTGGAGGTCGGGGCCGGCCTCGGCGCGCTGACCCTCGCCCTCGCCGAGACCGGCGCCGCCGTGACGGCCGTCGAGGTCGACGCCCACCTCGTGCCCGTGCTCGAGGAGGTGCTGGCCGGGACGGGCGCCCGGGTCGTCCACGGCGACGCCATGGCCCTCGACTGGGAGGGGCTGCTGGCCGCCGCCGGCCGCTGGTCGCTCGTCGCCAACCTCCCCTACAACGTCGCCACCCCGCTCGTGCTCGACGTGCTCGACGACGTGCCGGCCGTCGACCGCCTCCTCGTGATGGTGCAGGCCGAGGTGGGGGAGCGCCTGGCCGCCGGACCGGGGGACCCGGCCTACGGCATCCCGTCGGTCAAGGTCGCCTACTGGGCGACGGCCCAGGTGGTCGGCCGGGTGCCGCCGACCGTGTTCCTGCCCCGGCCCCGGGTCGACTCCGCCCTCGTCCGCATCACCCGCCGGCCCGTCCCAGCCACACCGGCCGACCCGGCCCGCCTGTTCGCGCTCGTGCGGGCCGGCTTCGGCCAGCGCCGCAAGACCCTCCGCCGCTCGCTCGCCGGCCTGGTCGACGCCGACGGGTTCGCCGCCGCGGGGGTCGACCCCGGAGCGAGGGCCGAGGACCTGTCGGTCGAGGACTGGGGTCGGCTGGCCTCGGCCTGACCGGCGACCGGGCCGCCTAGCGTCGGCGGGATGGCGACCGAGACCGTCCGGGCGCTGGCCAAGCTGACGCTCTCGCTGCGGGTGACCGGCGTGCGGGACGACGGGTGGCACCTGCTCGACGCGGAGATGGTGACCGTCGACCTCGCCGACACCCTGACCTTCGCCGAGGGCGACGGGCTCACCGTCGGCGGACCGGCCGCCGGCCCGGACGTGCCCACCGGCGACGGGAACCTCGTCCGCCGGGCGCTGGCCGCCGTCGGCCGCACGGCCGCCGTCACCCTCACCAAGCGCATCCCGGCGGGGGCCGGGCTGGGCGGCGGGTCGGCCGACGCCGCCGCCGTGCTCCGCTGGGCGGGCTGCTCGGACCTCTCGGTCGCCGCCGGCCTCGGGGCCGACGTGCCCTTCTGCCTGGTCGGGGGCCGGGCCAGGGTGACCGGCGTGGGCGAGCGCCTGGAGCCGCTGCCGGAGGTGGACCGGGTGTTCACCCTGCTGACCCCGCCCTTCGCCGCCGCCACCCCGGCGGTGTACGCGGCGTGGGACCGCCTGGGCGGGCCGTCGGCCGACGGGCCGAACGACCTCGAGCCGGCGGCGCTGGCGGTCGAGCCCCGGCTGGCCCGGTGGCGGGACCGGCTGGGCGACGCCACCGGCGCCACCCCGGTGCTCGCCGGCAGCGGGTCGACCTGGTTCGTCGAGGGCGCCTTCCCGGGCGACGGCCGGGTGGTCACCCGGACCGCCCGGCCCTGACCGCGCCGCCGGCCAACCCGGCCCGAACCCGCCCGGCGACCCGGCCGGCCGCCGACCGCCCGGGACCCGGGGCGCGACGCGCACCGACCGCCCCCGAGGGGGCGGTCGGCGAGGTCCGTGGTGCTGGCGCTTACTTGCCGGCGCGACGCTGCCAGCGGGTGCGCTTCAGCATCTTCTTGTGCTTCTTCTTGCGCATGCGCTTGCGGCGCTTCTTGATGAGCGAACCCATGACGGGGAGCCACCCTACCGGACCCCGGCGCCGGTGCGAACCGGCGGGCTAAGGTCCCGCCCACCAACCAGCGCCGGAGGGGGCCGACCCGGCCGTGCGAAGGGGGGACGCATGCCGCGTCGATCCGTCCTGCTGTCGGCACTCCTGCTGCTGGCCTCGGTCGTGCACGCCCAGCCGGCCGTGTCGCAGACCGCCACGGTCGCCGCCCCCGGCGTCGACGTCCAGCGCATCAGCACCGACCCGTACACCACGCCGAACGCCCAGCACCGCACCGAGGTCGAGCCCGACACGTTCGCCTGGGGCGACACGGTCGTGAGCGCCTTCCAGGTCGGCCGCTACTTCGACGGGGGCGCCGACAACATCGGGTGGGCCACGTCGACCGACGGCGGCCGCACCTGGCAGCACGGCTTCCTGCCCGGCACGACGCCGGTCGCCGACCCGCCCGGCCGCTGGGAGCGGGTCTCCGACCCCGTCGTCGCCTACGACGCCGCCCACGGCGTGTGGATGATCCAGAGCCTCGGCATCCGCCCCGGCAGCCCGCCCAACGACCTCGTCGTCAGCCGGTCGACCGACGGCCTCAACTGGAGCCGGCCCCGGCCCGAGGCCCCCGGCGAGCCGGGCACGTTCTACGACAAGAACTGGCTGACCTGCGACAACTGGGAGCAGAGCCCGTTCTTCGGGTCCTGCTACGGCAGCTGGGACGACGCCATCGCCGGCGGCCGCTTCTTCAACGACGTGTCGAGGGACGGCGGCCTGACCTGGAGCGAGCCCCGGCGCGTCGACGACGCCGCCGGCATCGGCGTGCAGCCGGTCGTCCAGCCCGACGGCACCATCGTCGCCCCCTACCTGTTCGGCTCGGCCATGCGGGCCTATCGCTCGACCGACGGCGGCCAGACCTGGGAGGGCTCGGTCGAGATCAGCAACGTCCGCCACCACTTCCCCGGCGCCCTCCGCGAGCTTCCGCTGCCGTCGGTGGACGTCGACGCCAGGGGCCGGATCTACGTCGTGTGGTCGGACTGCCGGTTCCGGCGCGGGTGCTCGGCCAACGACATCGTCCTCAGCCAGAGCGACGTGGGCCGCACGTGGACGACGCCCGTGCGGATCGCCACGGTGGCGTCGACCAGCAACCAGGACCAGGTCATCCCCGCCCTGGCCGTCGACCGGTCGACCGGCGGCCCCGAGGCCCGCCTCGCCCTCACCTACTTCGCCTTCGAGGACGCCAACTGCCGGCCGGGCGCCTGCCAGCTCGACGTCTGGACGACCCACTCGTCGAGCGCCGGGCTGGGCTGGAGCAGCCCCGTCCGGGTGAACGCCACGCCGATGCGCCTCTCGTGGGTGCCGGTGACGACGTCGGGCTTCATGGTGGGCGACTACGTGTCGACCTCGTTCCTCGCCGACGGGTCGGCGGTGGCCGTCGTCCCGATCGCCCTGCCCCCCGACGACGAGGGCCTCGACGTGTCCATGTACGCGGTGACCGGCATCTAGGGGCGGTACCTTCGGCGTCTCGGTCGGGGGTAGTTCAACTGGCAGAACACCGGCCTTTGGAGCCGGGTGTTGGAGGTTCGAGCCCTCCCCCCCGAACGGGCGCCGCCGACCCGGGCGCCGCGCCGGATAGAACGGGGCCATGACCGACCGTCCGCTGTCCGCCATGGTGCTCGCCGCCGGCGAGGGGACCCGCATGCGGTCGACGCGCCCGAAGCCGCTGCACCTCCTGTGCGGCCGGGCCATGCTCCTCTACGTCCTCGACGCCGCCGCCGCCCAGCCCCTGCGCCGGGCGGTCGTCGTCGTCGGCCACGGCGCCGAGCGGGTGACGAAGAAGCTCCAGGAGGACGGCCCCGACATCCTCATCGAGTTCGTCGAGCAGCGGGTGCAGCGGGGGACGGGCGACGCCGCCTCGGTCGGGCTCACCGGGCTGATGGACGACGACGAGGACGGCGGCGACGTGCTCGTGCTGCCCGGCGACACCCCGCTGCTGCGCCAGGAGACGGTCGCCGCCCTCGTCGAGGAGCACCTCAGGACCGACGCGGCGGCGACCGTGCTGACCGCCGAGCTGGCCGACCCGACCGGCTACGGGCGGATCGTGCGGGGCAAGGACGGGCGCGTCGCCCGCATCGTCGAGGAGGGCGACGCCACCGACGAGGAGCGGGCGATCGTCGAGGTCAACACGTCGATCTACTGCTTCCGCCGCTCGCTGCTGGCCCCCGCCCTCCGCCGGCTGAGCCCGGAGAACTCCCAGGGCGAGTACTACCTGACGGATGTCGTCGGCGTCCTCCACGACGCCGGCTACCGGGTCGAGTCCCTGGTGGCCACCGACCCGAGGGAGACGGCCGGGGTCAACGACCGGGTCCAGCTGGCCGCGGCCGAGGCCGAGCTGCGCCGGCGGACCAACGAGCGCTGGCTGTGCCAGGGCGTGACCATGGTCGACCCGGGCGCCACCTACCTCGACGCCACCGTGTCGCTCAGCCCCGACGTCACCCTCTTCCCCGGCGTGCTCCTCCAGGGGCGAACGGTCGTCGGCGCCGGCGCCGAGATCGGCCCCGACTGCCGCCTGGTCGACTGCGTGGTCGGGGCCGGGGCCAAGCTCCAGAAGACGGTGGCCAGCGACGCCGAGATCGGCGCCGGCGCCGTCGTCGGCCCGTTCGCCGCCCTCGACCCCGGCAGCCACGTCGCTCCCGGCGTGAGGACCGGGCCCTTCTACACTGGCCGGGCGGAGGGGACCGACTAGGGGAGGGGAGGCGCCGTGCTCCAGGTGGTGGGCGGGAAGAGCGCGCAGCCGAAGAAGACCCTGCGGCTCTACTCGGGCCGTTCCCACCGGGAGCTGGCCGAGCGCATCGCCGAGCACCTCGGCGTCCAGCTCGGCGAGGCCAACCTCCGGGAGTTCGCCAACGGCGAGGTCCACTGCCGCTTCAACGAGTCGATCAGGGGCACGGACGTGTTCGTCGTCCAGACCCACACCCGTCCGGTGAACGACTCGATCATGGAGCAGCTGATCATGATCGACGCGGCCAAGCGGGCATCGGCCAAGCGCATCACCGCCGTCTGCCCCTTCTACGGGTACGGCCGCCAGGACCGCAAGGCCGAGGGCCGGGAGCCGATCACGGCCAAGCTGGTGGCCGACATGCTGGCCGCCGCCGGGGCCGACCGGGTGGTCAGCGTCGACCTCCACTCCGGCCAGATCCAGGGCTTCTTCGACACCCCGGTCGACCACCTCACGGCCCAGCCCGTCCTCGTCGACTACGTCAAAGCCTCCGGTGCCACCGACCTCGTCGTCGTCGCCCCCGACGCCGGCCGGGTGAAGGTGGCCGAGCGGATCGCCCAGCACGTCGGGGCCGACCTGGCCTTCGTCCACAAGACGAGGGTGAAGGGGGTGGCCAACACCGTCCTCGCCAGGGACGTGGTCGGCCACGTGGACGGGCGGCGCTGCGTGGTCGTCGACGACATGATCGACACGGCCGGCACGATCGTCGCCGCCGCCGAGATCCTCGTGGACCGGGGCGCCACCGACGTGTGGGTGATGGCCACCCACGGCGTCCTGTCCGACCCGGCGACCGACCGGCTGAAGAACGCGCCGATCTCCAAGGTCGTCGTCACCGACACCCTGCCGATCGGCCCCGACAAGCTCATCGACAAGCTCGAGGTGCTCTCGGTGTCGGCCATCATCGCGAGGGCCATCGACGCCGTGTTCGAGGACACCTCGGTCTCGGAGATCTTCGGCGGCGAGAACCAGGCCTGACGCCCGGTAGGCTGGTCGGCCGTCCCGACAGAGCCGTCCGGAGGAGCGCGTCCGCATGTCTGAGGTCACCATCGCCGTCGAGACGGGCCGCTCGCCCGGTTCACGGGCGTCGAACCGCCTGCGGGCGGCCGGCAAGGTGCCGGGCGTCGTCTACGGCCACGGCACCGAGCCCGTGTCCGTGAGCGTCGACCGCCGCGAGCTCCGCCACGCCCTGAGCGGCGAGGCCGGCCTGAACGCGCTGCTCACCCTGGTCGTCGACGGCCGGCGCCGGCTGAGCATCGTCAAGGACCTCCAGCGCGACCCGGTCCACCGCGGCGTCCAGCACGTCGACTTCCTGCTCATCGACCGCGACGAGGTGCTGTCGGTCGAGGTGCCGGTCGTGCTCGAGGGCGAGGCCACGGCGGTGCTGAAGGCCGACGGCGTCGTCGAGCACGTGCTCAACTCCCTGACGGTCAGCGCCAAGCCGGGCGACATCCCCACGGCGATCACCTACGACGTCTCCACCCTCGGCCCCGGCGACACCGTGCGGGTCGGCGACCTGACCCTGCCGGAGGGTGTCACCACCGACGTCGACCCCGACGAGCCCGTGGTCAGCGCGACCGTCGCCGCCATGGACGTGCCCGAGCCCGAGGGCGAGGCCGTCGAGGGCGACATCGCCGGCGAGGGCGAGGGCGACGCCGCCGCGCCGGAGGGCACCGCGGCCGGGGGCACGGGCGCCGACCAGGGCTGATCCGGCGTGCTCGGGCGCGAGCGGCGGGGCACCCCCGCCGACCTGCTCGTGGTCGGGCTCGGCAACCCCGGCGAGGAGTACGCCGGCAGCCGCCACAACCTCGGCGCCGAGGTCGTCCAGATCCTCGCCGAGCGCCACGGCGGGCGGCTGAAGAAGGGCAGGGAGCGGGCCCTGTCCGGCGAGGTCGTCGTCGGCGGGCGGCGCATGGCGATCGCCGTCCCGGTCACGTACTACAACCTGGCCGGCGAGGCCGTCCGCCTGCTGGCCGGCCGCCACGGCGTCGACGACCCCCGCCGGGTCGTGATCGTCCACGACGAGCTCGACCTCCCCGTCGGCCGGCTGAAGGTGAAGGTCGGCGGCGGGCTGGCCGGCAACAACGGGCTGAAGTCGATCCGCCAGCACCTCCACACCGACGACTTCGTGCGGGTCCGCATCGGCGTGGGCAAGCCGCCGGGCCGGATGGACGGCGCCGACCACGTGCTGCGCCGCCCGGGCAAGGCCGAGCGCACGGAGCTCGACGTGGTCGTCCAGGAGGCGGCCGACGCCGTCGAGGCCATCCTCGCCGCCGGTCCCGAGGCCGCCATGAACCGGTACAACCAGGGCGCGGGGTGACGACGCCGCACCCGGGGTAGGGGTGCGGCGAGATGACCACGATCCCCACGATCGGGGCCGGTCCCGGCCGTCCCCTCCAGGGGCCGGCGCCCTTGCCGGCGCGCCGCGGGCCGGTCACCGACGCCCTCCTGCACCACCTCGCCCGCCCGCCCCACGAGCTGCCGCGGCTGCCCGCGGCCGTGGACGACCCGCTGTACGGGGACGACGCCGCCCTCGCCCTCTACGTCTGCTACGAGCTGCACTACCGGGGCCTCGACGGCGTCGACGACCGCTGGGAGTGGGAGCCCTCGCTGCTCCGGGAGCGGGCCCGGCTGGAGGCGGCGGCCGAGCGCCGGCTGGCCGACGAGGTCGGCCCCCGGGTGCCGGCCCGGCCCCGCGACGTGCTGCCCGCCCTGCTGGAGCTGGCCGCCGGCACCGGCGGCCCCTCGCTGTCGGGCCACGTCCTCGCCGAGGGCACCCTCGACCAGGTGCGGGAGTTCGCCGTGCACCGGTCGGCCTACCAGCTGAAGGAGGCCGACCCCCACACCTGGGGCATCCCCCGCATCCCCGGCCCCGCCAAGGCCGCCCTCGTCGGCATCCAGTTCGACGAGTACGGCGCCGGGGTGGCGTCCCGGATGCACTCCGAGCTGTTCTCCGCGACCATGCGGGGGCTCGGCCTCGACGACCGCTACGGGGGCTACGTCGACCTGCTCCCGGGCACCACGCTCGCCACCGTCAACCTCGTCTCGCTGTTCGGCCTGCACCGCCGCTGGCGGGGCGCCCTCGTCGGCCACCTTGCCCTGTTCGAGATGTGCTCGGTGGTGCCCATGCGCCGCTACCGGGACGCCCTGCTGCGCCTCGGGGCCGGCGAGGAGGCGGCCGAGTTCTACGACGTCCACGTCGAGGCCGACGCCGTCCACGAGGTGATCGCGCTGGAGGACCTGGCCGGGGGGTTGATCGTCACCGAGCCGGACCTGGCCGCCGACGTCGTGTACGGGGCGGCCGCCCTCGACGTCGTCGAGCGCCGGTTCGCGACCACGCTCCTCGGCGCCTGGCGGGACGGCCGGACGGCGCTGCTCGGGCCGGTGCCGTGGTGAGCGCGCCGCTGCTGAAGGCGACCTACCTGCTGCCGCTGAAGACGGCCGACGGCGCCGACGTGGCCGAGCTGGCCGCCTACCTGCGCGAGGTCGCCGGGGTCGTGGACGAGGTGATCGTCGTGGACGGGTCGTCGCCGGCCGAGGTCGGGGCCCACCGGGCGGCGTTCGGGCCGCTCGTGCGGGTGGCCGAGCCCGAGGAGCGGACGCTCATGGGCAAGGTCGGCAACGTCGTGACCGGTTTGCGCCTCGCCGCCCACGACCGGGTCGTGATCGCCGACGACGACGTCCGGTACACGCCCGAGCAGCTGGCGAGGGCGGTCGCCCTGCTGGACGAGGCCGAGGTCGTGCGGCCCCAGAACTGGTTCGACCCGCTGCCCTGGCACGCCCGGCTCGACACGGCCCGCACCCTGCTGGCGAGGACGACCGGTGGCGACTGGCCGGGCACGCTCGCCGTCCGCCGCTCGCTCGTGCTCGAGGCCGGCGGCTACTCGGGCGACGTGCTGTTCGAGAACCTGGAGCTGGTGAGGACCGTGAAGGCGGCCGGCGGCCGCGAGGTCGTCCCGCTCGACCTGCTCGTGCGCCGGGTGCCGTGCTCGACCCCCCACTTCCGGGGCCAGCAGATCCGCCAGGCCTACGACGAGTGGGCCCGGCCGGTCCGTCTCGTGGCGTCGCTGGCCGTCCTGCCCGCGCTGGCCGCCGGGGTGGCCGGGCGGCGGTGGAAGGCGGTCGCCGGCGGGGTGGCGGCGGTGTCGGGCCTGGCCGAGGCCGGCCGGCGCCGGGCCGGCGGGGCGGCCGTGTTCCCGGCGTCGTCGTCGCTGCTCGCCGCGCCCTGGCTGGTGTGGCGGTCGGCGTGCTCGTGGGGTGCCGTCGGCGCCCGCCTGCGGGGCGGCGCCCGCTACCGGGACACCCGCATCCGCCGGGCGGCGACCCCGATGCGCGAGCTGCGCCACCGGGTGGCCGCCGCCCGCACCTCGCCCCGCTGATCGGTCAGTCCTCGACGCTGGGCCGGAGGGAGCCGGCCCCGGGAACGAGGCTGGCGAGGTCGGCGACGGTCCGGTCGCCGAGCGGCCGGCCAGCGCGACGGTGCCGTGCCGGGGATGCCGGCGCGCCGGCAGCGCCAGTCGGTCGTCTGCCCGGACCACCCGGAGGGCGACGTCGAGCTGATCCTGGCGACGACGCGGGGCGGCGGCGACCGAGCGGCGCAGGCGTGCCGCTCGCTGTCACACCCCGTCGGTAGCCTCGGACGGGTGATGCTCGAGGCCCTGCCGCCGCTACTCCGGGGCGACCCCGCGCTGGGGTCGGTGCTCGGCCGCGCCTCGGCCGTGCTGGCCGTGCCCGAGCCGGCCAGGGCCTTCGCCGTCGCCGGCCTGGCCCACCTGTCGGGGCGGCGGCCCCTCGTCGTCGCCGTGCCGACCACCACCGACGCCGAGCGGCTGGTCAACGACCTCGTCGTCTACCTGGGGGAGGAGCAGGTCGACCTGTTCCCGGCGTGGGAGACGCTGCCCTTCGAGCGGGTCAGCCCGAACGTCGAGACCATGGGCCGCCGCCTGCGCACCCTCTGGCACCTGTCCGGCGGCACCGCCGACGGGCCCCGGGTCGTGGTCGCCCCCGTCCGCGCCCTCGTGCAGCGGCTCGGTCCCCACGTGGAGGACGTCGAGCCCATCGTCGTCCGCCCCGGCGACCAGGTCGACCCGACCGACCTCGTCGCCCGCCTCGTGCACGCCGGCTACCGGCGGGAGTACCAGGTCGAGCACCGGGGCGAGGTGGCCGTCCGCGGGTCGATCGTCGACGTGTTCCCGTCCACCGCCGACACGCCGGTCCGCATCGACCTGTGGGGCGACGAGGTCGACCGCCTGACCTCGTTCTCGGTGAGCGACCAGCGCTCGACCGGCGACCTGGACGGCGCCGAGGTCTTCCCCTGTCGGGAGCTGCTGCCGACCAAGGAGGTGCGGTCGAGGGCCGAGCGCCTGGTGGCCACCGAGCCGTGGGGCCGGGAGCACTGGGAGCGCCTGGCCGAGGGCCAGACCTTCGACGGCATGGAGTCCTGGCTGCCGTGGCTGACCGAGGGCGAGCACGTGCTGCTCGACCTCGTCGGCCCCGAGGCCCAGGTCCTGCTGGTGGAGCCCCGCCGCATGCGGGACCGGGCCGCCGACCTCCTCGCCGAGGAGGAGGACCTGGCCCGCTCGCTGGCCCGCACCTGGGGGGTCGAGGGCGACCGGCCCTTCCCCCGCCTCCACCTGCCCTTCGACCGGTTGCTGGCCCACACCGACGTGCCGGCGTGGACGGTCACCACCGCCCCCGAGGGGCCGGACGTGGCGACGGTGGCGGCCACGGGGTGGGACCCGGTGGTCGGCGACGGCAGCCGGCTCGTGTCCCAGCTGCGCGACCTGCTCTCCCGCGGCTTCCGGGTGGTCGTCGCCGCCGAGGGGGCGGGGTCGGGCGCCCGCATCCGGTCGCTCCTCGCCGAGGAGGGGGTGGACCTCGAGTTCGACGAGACGGGCGCAGCCGACGTCACCCGGCCGGGCGGCCACGTCGTCGTCGCCGGCGTCGAGCGGGGGTTCGTGCTCCCGAGCGTGAAGGTCGCCGTCCTCGGCGAGTCCGACATCACCGGCCGCCGCCGCGCCCACCGGCGGGCCCGGCCCCGCCGCCGCGACGCCGCCGGCTTCTTCGACGACCTCACCCCCGGCGCCTACGTCGTCCACCACCAGCACGGCGTGGCCCGCTACGGCGGGATGGTCAAGCGGGCCATCGGCGGCGTCGAGCGCGACTACCTGCTGCTCGAGTACCGGGGCGGCGACAAGCTCTACGTCCCGTCCGACCAGATCGACGCCGTCCGCCACTACACCGGCGGCGACAGCCCCACGCTCAACCGCCTGGGCGGGTCGGACTGGCAGAAGACCAAGAGCCGGGTTCGGGCGGCCGTGCAGGAGATCGCGCAGGAGCTGGTGGTGCTCTACCAGACGAGGGTGCACAGCGCCGGCCACGCCTTCCCGGCCGACACGCCGTGGCAGCGGGAGCTCGAGGAGGGGTTCCCCTACCAGGAGACGCCGGACCAGCTCACCGCCATCGCCGACGTCAAGGCGGACATGGAGGCGCCGACGCCGATGGACCGCCTCGTGTGCGGCGACGTCGGGTTCGGCAAGACCGAGGTCGCCATCCGGGCCGCGTTCAAGGCCGTGCAGGACGGCAAGCAGGTGGCCGTCCTCGTCCCCACCACCCTGCTCGCCCAGCAGCACTTCCAGACCTTCGGCGACCGCTTCGCCGGCTACCCCGTCCGGGTCGAGGTGCTCAGCCGGTTCCTCACCCCCGGCCAGGCCCGCAAGGTGACCCAGGGGGTGGCCGACGGCTCGGTCGACGTCGTCATCGGCACCCACCGGCTGCTCTCCGAGGACGTCCGCTTCAAGGACCTCGGCCTCCTCGTGGTCGACGAGGAGCAGCGCTTCGGGGTCGCCCACAAGGAGGCCATCAAGCGGCTGCGGACCAACGTGGACGTGCTCACCCTGACGGCCACGCCCATCCCCCGCACGCTCGAGATGAGCCTCACCGGCATCCGCGACCTCACCCTGCTGAACACGCCGCCGGCCGAGCGCCAGCCGATCCTCACCTACGTGGGCGAGTACGACGAGCGGGCGGTGGCCGAGGCCATCCGGCGGGAGCTCCTGCGCGAGGGCCAGGTCTTCTTCGTGCACAACCGGGTGCAGGACATCCACCACGTGGCCGCCCGGGTGCGGGAGCTGGTGCCCGAGGCGCGGGTGGCCGTGGCCCACGGCCAGCTCGACGAGGGCAGCCTGGAGAAGGTCGTCATCGACTTCTGGGAGGGCGAGTACGACGTCCTCGTCTGCACCACGATCATCGAGTCCGGCATCGACATGCCGACGGTGAACACGCTCGTCGTGGACCGGGCCGACCGGCTCGGGCTCGGCCAGCTGCACCAGCTGCGGGGCCGGGTGGGCCGGGCCGGGCAGCGGGCCTACGCCTACCTGTTCTTCCCGCCCGACCAGTCGCTCAGCGAGGAGGCCTACGAGCGCCTGCGGACGATCGGCGAGGCCACCGAGCTCGGCTCCGGGTTCAAGATCGCCATGCGCGACCTCGAGATCAGGGGCGCCGGCAACCTGCTCGGCACCGGCCAGTCGGGCCACGTCGCCGCCGTCGGCTACGACCTGTACTGCCAGATGGTGAACGAGGTGGTGGCCGAGCTGAAGGGCGAGGAGCTGCGGGAGCCGGCCGAGGTCAAGCTCGACCTGCCCGTCGATGCCCACCTGCCGGTCGACTACGTGGCCAAGGAGGAGCTGCGGCTCGAGGCCTACCGCCGCCTCGCCGCCGTCACCACCCAGGGCGAGGTCGCCGACATCCGGGCCGAGTGGGAGGACCGCTACGGCCCGGTGCCGCCGCCGGCCGAGGCCCTCCTCGACGTCGCCCGCCTGCGGGCCGAGTGCGTCCGCATCGGCGTGCGCGAGGTCGTCGTCACCAAGGGCCCGGCGTTCTCGGGGCCGGCGTGGACGGCCCGCATCGCCCCGCTGCGGCTGCGCACCAGCCAGACGATCCGGCTGCGCCGGCTGTCCAGGGAGGCCGTCTACAAGGAGGACCTCGGCCAGGTGCAGCTGCCGGTCAAGCGGGGGGAGCCGGTGGTCGACCGGCTGGTGTCGTTCCTGCGCGAGCTCGTGCCCGAGGAGGAACCGGCGGCCACGCCGGCGTAGTGAGTGAATGGTCCCCGGCCCATGACCCCCCTAGCATCTGACCTCCCGTGAGACGACTGCTCGCCGCCGCCACCGTCGCCTGCCTCCTCGCCGCCCTTGCCGGCTGCGGGCAGCAGGACCCCGCCGCGACCATCAACGGGCGCGAGATCACCGCCGACCAGCTCGAGGACGAGCTCGACGCCATCCGTGGCAACGACGCCTACGTCCAGGCCTTCGAGCAGAACACCCAGATCCCGGTGCAGGGCGACGGGGAGGGCACGTTCAGCCAGGCCCTCCTCGGCGAGGTGCTGCGGATCGACATCATCTTCTCGTTGATCCGCCAGGAGGTCGACCGGCGGGGGCTCGAGATCGACGACGCCGTCCGCGAGCAGGCCCGCCAGCAGGCGCTGTGCCAGCTGGCCTTCGTGGGCGGGCCGTCCGAGGAGTGCGAGACGGTCGGCGGCCCGGTGCTCGACGCCTTCCCGGAGGAGTACCAGCAGGAGCTGGTCGACCGGTGGGCGGCGGCCCTGGCCCTCGACCAGGCCCTGCGGGACGAGGGCGGCAGCGACGAGGCGGTCGACGCCTACTACCAGGAGCACGCCAACCGGTACGCCCAGAACTGCGTCTCCCACATCCTCGTCGGCTCCGAGGAGGAGGCCGACGACCTGAAGGCCCAGCTGGACGACGGCGCCGACTTCGCCGAGCTGGCCGGCGCGCACTCGACCGACACCGGCTCGGCCCAGCAGGGCGGCGAGCTGCCGTGCTCGGACCTCACCCAGTACGTCCCCGAGTTCGCCGACGCCGCCGAGCAGGCCGAGGTGGGCGAGGTGGTCGGCCCCGTCCAGTCCCAGTTCGGCTGGCACCTGATCCTCGTGACGTCCCGCGACCCGGCCCCGCCCCTCGACGAGGTGCGCGACCAGGTGGCCCAGGACGTGGGCGGGCAGTCGGACATCAACGGCTGGCTGGAGCAGGCCCTCGACGGGGCGGAGATCGACGTCGACCGGCGCTACGGCACCTGGAACCCGGCCACCGGCCAGATCGACCCGCCGGCCGGGCCGACCACGACGACCACGGCCGCCACGTCCACGCCGTTCCCGTCGGTGACGATCGAGGGCGGCGACTCGGGCACCGGCACCACGACCGCCCCTTGACCCCGGCCCCGACGCCGGGCGGCCGGGTCGTGGTCGTCGGGCTCGGCCCCGCCGGGCCGGACCTCGTCACCGCCGGCACGCTCGAGGCGCTGGCCCGGGTGCCGCCGGCGCGCCGGTTCCTGCGGACGACCCGCCACCCGTCGGCGCCCGTGGTCGAGGGGGCCGCCAGCTTCGACGAGGTCTACGAGTCGGCCGCCACCCTCGACGAGGTGTACGCCACGATCGCCGGCCGGCTGGCGGCCGTCGCCGCCGAGGGCGGCGAGGTGCTGTACGCCGTGCCGGGGTCGCCGGCGGTGGCCGAGCGGTCGGTGCAGCTGCTGCTGGCCAGGGACGACGTCGCCGTCAAGGTGCTGCCAGCGCTGTCGTTCCTCGACCTGGCCTGGGCCCGGCTCGGGGTCGACCCGGTGGCGACCGGCGCCCGGATGGTGGACGGCCACCGCTTCGAGGAGGAGGCGGCGGGGGAGCGGGGCCCGCTGCTCGTGGCCCAGTGCGACCGGCGCGACGTGCTGTCGGCGGTGAAGCTGGCCGTCGACGGCGACGACCTGCCGGCCGTGACCGTGCTGCACCACCTCGGCCTGCCCGACGAGCGGGTGGTCGAGGTGCCCTGGGCCGACCTCGACCGGGCCGTCGAGCCCGACCACCTCACCTCGGTGTGGGTGCCGCGGCTGGCGGCACCGGTCGCCGGCGAGGTGGCCCGCTTCGCCGACCTCGTCCGCACCCTGCGGCGCGAGTGCCCGTGGGACCGCGAGCAGACGCACGCGTCGCTGGCCCGCCACCTCGTCGAGGAGACCTACGAGACCGTCGACGCCATCGACGGCCTCGGGCCGGGCGGCGAGGGCGTCGACCACCTCGAGGAGGAGCTGGGCGACCTGCTGTTCCAGGTCGTGTTCCACGCCACCCTGGCCGCCGAGGAGGGCTGGTTCACCCTGGCCGACGTGGCGAGGGGCATCCACGACAAGCTCGTCGCCCGCCACCCCCACGTGTTCGGCGACGTGCGGGCGGCCACCGCCGAGTCGGTCGAGGCCAACTGGGAGCGGCTGAAGCAGGCGGAGAAGTCGCGGGCGTCGGTGATGGACGGCATCCCGGCCGGCCTGCCGGCGCTGCTGTACGCGGCGAAGGTGCAGCGCCGGGCCGAGACCGTGGGCGTCACCGCGGCCGGCGACGGGCCCGCCCCGCCTCCCACCGAGGACGGGCTCGGCGACCTGCTCTTCGCGCTGGTCGACGGCGCCCGCCGCCGCGGCCTCGACGCCGAGGGCGCCCTCCGGGCCGCCGCCAACCGGTTCAGGGCGAGGGTCGAGGCCGCCGAGGTCGCAGGCGGCGGTTGACAGGAGGCCTCCCGATCAGGCATATGTTCCGTGCGCGTCGATGGTGGCGCGTGCCCAACGTGAAGCCTGGACAACGGAGGCGGTGCCCATGTTCAAGGCCGCGAGGTCCTACCTGAAGCACGCGCTGAGCACGCTCAGCTCCGCGGTCTTCGTCGTCAGCTCGTAGGCCACACCCAGCCTCCGGCGTCCGTCGGAAAGGCGGTGTCGGATGAAGGCTGCGAAGTCGTACCTGAAGTACGCGCTGAGCGCGCTCAGCTCGGTGGTGTTCGCCGCCTACGGCTCGTAGGCCCGATCTCGGTGGGCGGGCCCCTTCGGGGGCCCGCCCCTCCGTTTCCAGCGGCAAGGAGGGAGCGTGCTCGACACCGCGGTCCGCCAGCTGCGGTACGGCGTGGCGCTGCTGAGGAACCGCCGGGTCCGCGTCGACGACCTCCGGCGCATGGTCGACGACATCCTCGCCACCCAGGCCGAGCTGGGTGTCGTCGGCGACGAGCAGCGCGAGCTCATGCAGGGCTCGGGGCTCGACCCGGAGGCGAGGGCCACCTTCGACGCCAAGCGGTGGCGGACCGTCGTCGCCAAGGCCTACGAGGAGACGGCCTGGTACCGCGACCGCCTCGACCGGCTGGGGCTCGCCCCCGCCGACCTCACCCTCGAGCGCCGGACCGAGCTGCCGCCCACGCCCAAGCAGGCGCTGCGGGCGTCCCCCGAGGCGTTCGTGTCGTCCCGCTCGTCGCCGGTGTTCCAGGCGACGACGACCGGCACGACCGGCATCCCGACCTCGATCTGGTTCTCCCGCTACGAGCTCGACCTGGCCGCCGGCCTCGCCGCCGTCTCGTTCCTGCTCACCGGCCAGGTCGGCCCCGACGACGTCGTCCAGATCTGCATCAGCTCGCGGGCCCTGCTCGGCGTGGGGAACACGGCCGCCGCCGCCCGCCTGGTCGGCGCGGCCACCGTGCTGATCGGGATGATCGACCCGGCGGAGGCGCTGTCCCGGGCCGCCCACCCGGTCCACCTGCCCGGCAAGAAGCGGCAGGTGAGCGTGCTGACCACCCACCCGAGCTACCTGGCCGCGCTGGTCGCCGAGGCGCAGCGCTCCGGGTACCGGCCCGAGGACTTCGGCCTGGAGCGCATCATCTCCGGGGGCGAGGTGCTGAGCGACGCCCTGCGGCGCCGGGCCGAGGCCACGTTCGGCGTGCCCGTGCTCGACGGCTACGCCATGACCGAGATCTTCCCGATCGCCGGCATCGTGTGCGACGAGGGCCACCTGCACATCCCCGAGGACCAGGGCCTCGTCGAGGTGCTCGACCCGGTGACGAACGAGCCGGCGGCACCGGGCCAGGTCGGCCAGTTCGTGGTCACGCCCTACTACCCGTACCGGGACACGACCCTCGTGCTCCGGCTGGCCACCGGCGACCTGGTGCGGGCGCTGCCCGAGCCGCCGACCACGTGCGAGTTCGCCGCCCTCCCGGCCACGTCGCCGCTGCTCGGCAAGGCCACCCTGTCGGCGACGGCCGGCGGCCGGCCCGTGTACCAGCGCGACGTCCTCGAGGTGCTGGAGGCCGAGCCGGCCGTGCCCCTGCCCGTGCGCTACGCGCTCGACCCGGCCGACGACGGCGTGGACCTGCATGTGCGGGTGGTCGAGGACGACGACGGCCTCCGCGACCGGCTGGAGGCGGCCGCCGCGGCGAGGGGGCTGCCCCTCCGCAAGCTCGTCCTCCACGACGACGACACGACCATGCCGCCCCCGCAGTTCATGCGGGCCTGGCTGCGGGAGACCACCATCGTCAGGGACGGGAGCGGGACGTGGGCCCTTCGCTGAGCACGATCGCCGTGGTGACCGCCCTGGTGGCGGCCACCGTCGTCGCCGCCGTCGCCTACCTGCGCCGGGTGCGGGTCCAGCGGGCCCCGGTCGGCGTCTACAACGCCAGGGACATCGTCGTGATGTCGGTGGTGCTGGTCGTGCTGCCCCCGCTCTACGTCCACCTGCCGACGGTCGCCGTCGTGGCCGTCATGGGGTTCGTGGCCGCCTTCATCACGAACTTCACCCTGACCCCGCTGCTCGGCGCCCGCCCGGCCCTGGTCGTGGCCGTGGCCGCCCTGGCCGCCGACGTCGCCCTCGCCCAGCTCCACGACGACCGGGGCCACCACCTCGCCTACCTGGCGCTGAACGACCTGCTCCTCCTCGTGATGGTCGTCGGCGTGGTCAACCTGTACGCCCAGAGCGGGATGCGGGCGAGGGAGGTGACGGTGTTCGCCGCCGGCCTCGTCGTCTACGACTTCCTCGCCACCGTGGCCTTCCCGGTCATGGTCGACTTCTTCACTCGGGTGTCGGCCCTGCCGGTGACCCCGGCGTTCGGGTGGGGCCGGGGCGGCGACGCCGTGGCCGTCGGGCTCGGCGACGTGCTGGTGGCCGTGCTCTGGACGGTGACCGCGGAGAAGGCGTTCGGGCGGCGGGCCGCCGTTGTCGCCGGCGTCACCGGCGTGGCCGGCATCCTCGCCCTGTTCCTCGCCTTCTGGGCGGACTGGCTGAACCGGGCCGTGCCGGCCATGGTCGTGCTCGGCCCCGTCATCGTCGTCGAGTACCGGTGGTTCCTCCGCCGGACCGGCGGCCGGGAGCGCTCGACGGCCCGGTACCTGGCCGAGGCGGACGGCACCCCCGACCCCGAGCGGCCCGCCCGGCCGGGTGCCGCGCCGGCCGACCTGGGCGCGGCGATCCGGCTGGCCGAGGCGGCGGGCACCGGCGGGGCGGGCCGCTACGTCGCCGTCGTCGACGGCCGGCCCGTGGCCGAGGGGCCGACCGCGGGGTCGGCCCGCAGGGCCGCCGCGGCCGCCCGGCCGGGATCGGTGCCGCTGCTCGTTTGGACCGAGGGGGTTGTCGCCACCGGGTGACCGTGCTACGCCTCTCGCGGACGCCACGTCGGCGCCCTCGAGGAAGGCGGAGGTACGCGTGAAGACGGCACGGTCCTACCTGAAGTACGCGCTCAGCGCGCTCAGCTCGATCGTCTTCGCCGCCGGCATCGGCGGCGGGTAGTCGAGGTCCGGTGCCGGCCGCCCGACCCGGCGGCCGGCACCGGCGTCTCTCCGCTCCGTCCTGAACCTCCACCAGAGGTGTAGCGTCGCGGGTCGATGAGCGCCATCGACCACCTCGTCGGCCGTGCGGTGGTCGACTCCCGCGGTAACCCTACGGTTGAGGTTGAGGTCTTCCTCGCCTCCGGGGCGTCCGGGCGGGCGATCGTGCCGTCGGGCGCGTCGACGGGCACGTTCGAGGCGGTCGAGCTCCGCGACGGCGGCGACCGGTGGGCCGGCAAGGGCGTCGACCAGGCCGTCGACCACGTGAACGGCGAGATCCTGGACGCCGTGGTCGGCCTCGACGGGCTCGAGCAGCGCGAGCTCGACCGGCGCCTCGTCGACCTCGACGGCACCGACAACAAGGCCCGCCTCGGCGCCAACGCCATCCTCGGGGTGTCCCTCGCCGTCGCCAAGGCGGCGGCCGACGAGCTCGACCTGCCGCTCTACCGCTACGTCGGCGGCGTGAACGCGCACGTGCTGCCGGTGCCGATGCTGAACGTCGTCAACGGCGGCGCCCACGCCGACAACACCCTCGACGTGCAGGAGTTCATGGTCCTGCCGGTCGGCGCGGCTTCGTTCTCCGAGGCCCTCCGGTGGGGCGCCGAGCTGTACCACGCGCTGAAGGGGATCCTGAAGGCCCGGCACCTGAGCACCGGCCTCGGCGACGAGGGCGGCTTCGCCCCGGACCTCGGCGCCAACGAGGACGCCCTCGCCTTCCTGGAGGACGCCATCGAGGCGGCCGGCCTCCGGCCCGGGCAGGACCTCGCCCTCGCCCTCGACGTGGCCGCCAGCGAGGTGTTCGAGGACGGCCGCTACCGGCTGGCCGGCGAGGGCCGCGACCTGTCGCCCGACGAGATGGTCGACTGGCTCACCGGGCTCTGCGACCGCCACCCGATCGTGTCGATCGAGGACGGCATGGCCGAGGACGACTGGGACGGGTGGGCGGCGCTCACCGCCTCGCTCGGCGACCGGGTCCAGCTCGTGGGCGACGACCTGTTCGTCACCAACGTCGAGCGGCTCACGAGGGGCATCGAGGCCGGCGTGGCCAACTCGATCCTCGTCAAGGTCAACCAGATCGGCACGCTCACCGAGACCCTCGAGACCATGGCCGTCGCCGGGCGGGCCGGGTACACGGCGGTCATGTCCCACCGGTCGGGCGAGACCGAGGACACGACGATCGCCGACCTCGCCGTCGCCACCAACTGCGGCCTGATCAAGACCGGCGCGCCGGCCCGCTCCGACCGGGTGGCCAAGTACAACCAGCTCCTCCGCATCGAGGAGGACCTGGGCGAGGCCGCCGTCTACCGGGGCGGCGCGGCGCTGGCCAGGGGGGTGCCGGAGGCGCCGTGAGCGCCGGCGACCTCCGCGCCCGGCTGGCCGCCGTCGCCGGCCGGCTGCCCCGCCCCCGCCTGCCGC
>DASWMK010000251.1 GCA_036399815.1 Acidimicrobiales bacterium | reverse complement strand
TTCGGCGACTACTCCGAGGGCCGCTTCGCCTGGCTCTTGGAGGACGTGCGTCCCCTGCCTGAGCCAGTTCCGTGGAGGGGCCAGCAGGCGGCCCCGTGGTCGGCTCCGGCGGAGTTGGTGGCGAAGGTCGAGGCGGTGCTGCCATGAGCGACGGACTCAACCTCGGCTCCGGCTTGATCCTCCCGGTCGACTCGGTCACCGAGACGTTCGGCATCCTCGCCAAGAAGGGCGCTGGCAAGTCGAACGCCGCCGTGGTGATGGCCGAGGAGATGTGGTCGGCCGGGGTGCCGTGGGTGGCGGTCGACCCGAAGGGCGACTGGTGGGGCGTCCGCTCCTCAGCTGACGGCCAGCATCCCGGCCTGCCACTGCCGGTGTTCGGCGGGAAGCACGGCGACTTCCCGTTGCAGCCGGAGATGGGGCCACTGATCGCCGACATCGTCCTCGGAGACGAGCGGCGCGGCTACCTGCCATGCGTGCTGGACGTGAGCCAGTTCACGATCAGCGAGCAGCGCCGGTTCCTGCTGGCGTTCGGGGAGCGGCTGTTCCGCCACAAGGACGAGGAGCGGGTGCTGCACCTGTTCTTGGAGGAGGCCCACGAGTACCTGCCGCAGTCGGTCGACAAGGATCAGCGGCCGCTCGTCTCCACCTGGCAGCGGATCGTGAAGCAGGGCCGGTTCAAGGGCCTCGGGGTGACGGTCGTGTCGCAGCGCTCGGCGGCGCTGAACAAGGACGTGCTCACCCAGGTCGACTCGCTGATCGTCCTCCGCACCCTCAGTCCGCAGGACCGGGCGGCGGTGAAGGGCTGGGTGGAGACACACGCGGAGGCCGGTGAGGTGCTGGCGTCGCTGCCGAGCTTGCAGGACGGGGAGGCGTGGCTGTGGTCCCCGGAGCGGCTTGCGGAGCCCGCGCGGTTCCGGTTCCGTCGCCGGTCGACGTTCGATTCGGGCGCCACCCCGAAGGTGGGTCAGATCCGCCGCGCTCCCGCCACCCTCGCCGACATCGACGCCGCCGCGATCAAGGAGCAGATGGCCGAGACCATCGAGCGGGCGAAGGCGGACGACCCGAAGGAACTGCGCCGCCGTGTCGCCGCCCTCGATCGGGAGTTGGCGGCTGCCCGGTCGGCGACTCCGGAGCCGGTGGTGGAGCGGGTCGAAGTGCCGGTCCTGCCGGACGAGACGGTCGCCCGCTTGGTCGACGCGCTCGCGCCTGTGGCCGACGCGCTCGCCGAGGTGCGCGGGCTCCTCGTCGGCCATGGTGCTGTTCCCCGGCGGGATGACACTCGACGGTCGGAGGTTCAGCCGGCCGCCAAGGAAGCACGCGGGCCTTCACCCAGGGCTGCCGGGTCCGCCTCTGCTCGGGGCGCGCAGCCGCCCGCTGGGGACAGCGTTCGGCTCGGCAAGACCGAACACCGGGTGCTGTCGGTGCTCGCTCAGTTCCCCGCCGGCCGCACCCACCGCCAGTTGGCGCTCCTCACCGGGTATAGCGCGAAGGCGTCGACCATAGGTGTGGCGCTCAGCAAGCTCCGCAAGGCGGGGCTGGTGGAGCCGACCGGCAACCCGATCAAGGCGACCGACGACGGGTTGCGCTACGCCGCCGAGCACGACCTGTCTGACGAGCTGCCCGTCGGGGCCGGCGCTGCTCGACTACTGGCGCGCCCACGTGGGTGGCACGGAGCGCCGGGTGTTGGACGTGTTCGTCGAGGCGTGGCCGGACGCGTTGGACAAGGAGACGGTGGCTGAGCGGACCGGCTATTCGCCGTCGGCGTCGACCATCGGTGTGGCCCTGTCGAAGCTCCGTGCGCTCGGCCTGGTCGAAGGCTGGCAGGCGTCGGACGAGTTCATGGATGCCATCTCGTGACTGTCGATGTGAACACGCGGGAGGGCAGGGAAGAACTACGACGACTCGCGGAAGCGGCGCACCGGAGCGACGGTTCGCCGACCGCCTCCCGGTACCGCGGAGGACGAAACATGAGCGACGACTGGAGCCTCGGCGCGACGACCTATGACGCCGTGTGCCAGATGGAGGGCCACAACTGGCGGGGCGGCGGGGCGTGTGTGAACTGCGGCGCCCGCCTCCGCTGCGCCTGCGGCCAGTTCGTTACCGAGAACGGTATCGCCGTCCACACGAGCGACTGCCGCTGGGTCGCACGGAACGCCGCGTGACCTCGTGTTCGCATTCGATCGTGTCGCGGACACCCCGGATGGTCCGCGCTGCTCCTGGTGCGGGCAGCTCATCGAACGAAAGGACGACACGTGAGCGACTTCGATGACGGGTGGAGCGACGAGGTGGTTGTCCTCCCCCGCGCCAAGCTGTTCGAGCTTCTCGGGGAGTTCGCGTTGCCACCGTGGCGGGATGCCGACGGTTCGCTGATCGGGCAGCACATCGACTGCGCTCCCATCGCTTCGACTCTCCAAGAGCGCATCGAAAGGATCCGGCTGTGAACGCGAACGACCGCTGCACCGAAGGCGGCGCCGTCCATGCCTGGCAGTCGCGTGGGTTGGACGTGGTGGCGCACGGCCAACGTGAGACTACGTGCTCGATCCGTCGTTGCGTGTGGTGTGGCGTCGAACAGAAGAAGCCCTACGGCGCACGACGAGGCAGCTGGTCGCCGGTCCGCGAGGCCGCGTCGTGACCGGTACGGCCGCTGATCCCACCCGCGGCGGGCCGTGCGTGTTCTGCGAGATCGTCGCCGGCCGGCCGCCAGCCACTCTCGTGTGGGAGGACGCCGACGCCGTCGCCTTCGAGCCGTTGAACCCAGTGACCGACGGGCATGTGCTGGTCGTCCCTCGCCTGCACGTCGCCGACGCCACGGAGGACCCCGGCGTCGCGGCGGACACGATGTTCCTCGCTGCCTCCCTCGCCGAGCCGCCGTGCAACATCATCACCAGTGCGGGCTCGGAGGCGAGGCGAGCCATCGAGCATCACGACAGGGTTGACGCTTCCAGCACCGGCAGTAGACGCCCGTAGTCGGGGTTGGCGCCATGCCGGTTCGCGCTCGCGCTCCAGTTCCTCTGCGATCGGCAATGGCTGAGGTCAGCCGGGACCTCCGAGCAGCGGTCGAGCGGGTACTGCTCGGGCGCCTCGAAGAGGTCGACGGGAGCGTCCGCGCCAAGGTCGTCGGACTGGAGGTCG
>DASWMK010000250.1 GCA_036399815.1 Acidimicrobiales bacterium | reverse complement strand
GGCCGAGGCCCGCCGCCACGCCCGGGAGGCGCTGGAGGTGCGGGCCGCCGCGCAGGAGGCGCTCGACAAGGAGCGGGCCGCCGTCGCCGCGAGGCCGGTGCCCGACGAGCGCGAGGTGGCGGCGATCCGCCAGGCCGTCGTCGACGCCGAGCTGGCCCGCCGGGACCTCGAGGCCCGGCTCGCGGCGGCCCGGATCGCCCACGCGGAGGCCTGGGAGGCGCGGGAGCAGGAGCAGGCCGTCCTCGACGAGGCCAGGGACCGCCGGCGCCAGGCGGCCGAGGCGTGCGCCCGGCTGGCCCGGGCGCTGGAGCGGGCGAGGGCCGACCGAGACCCGTCGGCCGAGGCCGCGCTGGAGGCCGCCGCCGCCTGGCTGGCCGAGCTGGAGCGGGCGAGCGGGGACGACGTCGCCCACGCCCGGGACGACAACGGGCATCGGGGCCGGTCGCACCGCCGGTTCGGGTCCGGCGACGGGCGGTTCCGGAACGGTGACGGGGCGCACGGGCCGGACGGCGGCGGCGCCGGCCGGTTCGGGGGCGGGGACGACCTCGGAGACGGCACCGCCGACGGCGAGAGCGGGCCCGGCTGGTGGGGCGCCGGGGGCCGCTCGGCCGCCGACCGCGACGGCGACGGCGGGTCGGCCTGGGCCGACGGCAACGGCAACGGCGGGTCGATGTGGGCCGCCGAGAGCAGCGGTGGCGGCTCGGCCGTCGACGGCGACGGCAACGGCGGGTCGGCCTGGGCTGCGGGCGGCGGCGACGATGGGTCGGCCTGGGGTGAGGGCGCCGGCCACGGCGGGTCGACCTGGGCCGACGGCAACGGCGACCGTTACGGCGGGTCGGCCCGGGCTGCGGCCGGCAACGGCGGGTCGACCCGGGGCGCGGGCGGGGGCGACGGGTGGGCCGGCCGGGTCGAGGCTGGGGCCGGCGACTCGCCGGGCCCGTGGGGCGGCGTCGCCGCCGCGGACGGCCCGGCCGTGTGGGCGGGCGGGGCGGCGGCGACCGCGGTCGCTCCTGCCGGCATCGCCCCGGACGCCCTGCGCGGGCACATCGAGCGGCTGGAGCAGCGGCGGGCCGAGCTGCTCGACCGGCTCGGGTCGCCGGGCGGGCTGGCCGACCGGGTGCGGGCGGCGCTCGACGCCCTGGCCGCCGAGCCGCCGCCGGCCCAGGTCGTGCCCGAGGCCGTCGCCCTGGCCGACGAGTGGGAGGCGGTCGTCGCCGAGCTGGCCCGCGTCGGCGCCGAGCGGGCCCAGGACGTGGACGCCGTCGTCGCCGCCCGCCAGCGCCTGGAGGTGGCCCGCCGGGAGCTGGTGGCCGCCGAGGACGCCGTCCGCCTCCCCGAGCTCGACCGCGAGCGGATCGAGGCCCTCGAGATCGCCCACGGCGAGGTGCTCGACGCCGAGGAGAAGGTGTCGGGCCGCTTCTCGGGCGGCCGGGCCCAGCGCCGGCTGGAGACGGCGAGGGCCGAGGAGCAGCGCATCCTCGACGAGCTCGGCTTCCGGACCTACGCGGACTACCTGATCGGCACGTCGATCCTGCACGTGGACGCGGCGTCCGAGGCCCGCCTCGACCGGGCCAGGGCCGAGCTGGCCGCCGCCGAGGACGACTGGGCCGCCCTCGAGGCGACCCTCGACAGCGAGCTCGACCGGGGCGCCCTCCTCGACCGGGCGCGGGCGGTCCGCGAGCGGGCCGCCGAGCTGCTCGGCGACGACCCCGGCGACGACGTCCAAGGCCGCCTCCGGACCCTGCGGCGGGCGCCGACGGCCAGCCCGGCCGCCACCACCCTCCGCCGGCTGCTCGAGCAGGTCGGCCTGTACGTCGTCGACGACGCCCACCTCGCGGCCACGGCCAGGGCCTGGCTGGCCGACCAGGCGGCGTCGGGCGACGAGGACCGGGACGCGGTCCGCAGCGAGCTCGCGGTGATCGAGGCCGAGCTGGCCGACGTCCGCCGCTCCTTCGACCTGCCCGCCCCGCCGGCGCCGGTCGACGAGCGCGACGCCCGCGTCGAGGAGGCGCTCGCCGCCCTCGCCGCCGCCGAGCAGCGGCTGGCCCGCCACCGCGACGCCGAGGCGCTGGTCGCCGAGCTGTCCGCCGCGCTCGAGGGCGCGGCAGCGGCCGAGCGGGCCGTGACCGCCGGGATCCTCGAGGCCGAGGAGCGGGTGGCCGAGGCGGCCCGCCCCGAGCAGGAGGCGGCCGCCCTGGCCGCCCGGCTGGAGGCCGGGCTGGTCGAGGCGGTCGAGGCCGAGCTGGCCGCGGTGACGGCGCTGGCCGACCTGGAGCCGCCCCCGTCCCACCCGGGCGCCGACCCCGGCGCGGTGGCCGCCCTCGAGCGGAAGCTGATGGCGGCCATGGCCGCCGAGGAGGCCGCGGTCGCCGCCGTCCATCGGGCGCAGGCTGCGTTCGCGGCCGCCCAGGAGCGGTGGGCCGAGGCCGAGGAGGACGCCGCCTCGGAGCGCTCGTCGCTGCGCCGGTCGGGCGCCACCGAGGAGGTCGAGTGGTTCCTGCTCGCCCGCCTGGCCGCCCAGCGGTCGGTCTCCTACGCCGGCTCGGTGCCCCTCGTCGTCGACGACGCCCTCGCCGCCCTGCCGTCCAACGCCCGGTCCCACCTGCTCGACCGGCTGGAGCGGATGGCGTCGACCGTGCAGCTGATCTACGTCGGCGACGACGCCGAGGTGGCCTCGTGGGCCGAGCGGGCCGGCCGTGACCGGGCGGCGGTCGTCCGGCCCGTCCGGCCGGCGCCCGTCAGCGCCTAGCATCGGCCACCCCCACTCTCGTCTTCCCCTGGAGGCGCCGTGGCCGCCATCACCGAGGACGCCATCCGCCGGCTGGCGGCCTTCAAGGGGGCCGACGCCCCCGTGGTCACCTGCTACCTCGACGTCGACGGCCGCCGCCTCGTGCGCCGCCAGGACGTGGAGCGGGAGCTCGAGCCGCTGGTGCGGCGGGGGCGGGCCCTCGCCAACGGCGACCGGCGCGTCCTGGCCGACGTGGCGAGGATCGAGGACCACGTCAGGGGGGGCATCGACCGGTCGAGGACGAGGGGCATCGCCTTCTTCGCCTGCTCGGCCCACGGCCTGTGGGAGGTGTTCCACCTGCCGGTGGCGGTGCGCAGCCAGGTGGTGGTGAACGCGGCGCCGGCCGTCGCGCAGCTCGAGCGGCTGGTGCGGGAGTACGAGAAGGCGGCCGTGCTGCTGGCCGACCGCCGCCGGTCCAGGGTGTTCGTGTTCGAGCTGGGCGAGCTGGTGAACCAGGACGAGGTGACCGACGAGCTCCCGCGGGACTGGGACGAACGTGGCCACCAGGAGCGGGGCGAGCCCGTCGGCCACGTCGAGGCCCTGGCCGACCGCCACCTCCGCCACGCCGCCGCCCAGGCCTTCGCCGTGTGGCAGGCCACCGGGTTCCAGCACCTCTCCATCGGGGCGTCCGACGAGATCGCCGCCGAGCTGGAGACGCTCCTCCACCCGTACCTGCGGGCCCGGCTGGCCGACCGGGTGCCGCTCGGGGTGGGCGCCACGATCGACGAGGTGCGGGCGGCGGCCGCCGCCGTTGAGCTGCGCCAGGAGCGCCGCCGCGAACAGGAGCTGGTCGAGCGGCTGCGGGAGGCCGTCGCCACCGGCCGGCGGGCCGTCGCCGGCCTCGCCCCCGTGCTCGAGGCCCTCGGCCAGCGGCGGGTCGACCACCTCCTCGTGTCGAGCGGCTACGAGGCGACCGGCTGGCGGTGCGCGGCGTGCGGGTCCCTGGCCACGAGGGGCCGGCGCTGCCCGGTGTGCGGGGCGGAGATGACGAAGGTGGGCGACGTGGTCGAGGAGGCGGTGGACGAGGCCCTCGCCCAGTCCTGCCGCGTCGACCTGTGCGTGGACTGCGCCGACCTCGACGTCCTGGGGCGCATCGGCGCGCTCCTCCGCTACTGACGGCCGTGGCCGCCGGCGGCTGGCTGGGGCTCGACGTCGGCGGCACGAAGATCCTCGGGGTCGTGGTCGACGAGACGGGGACGGTGCTGGCCGAGGGCAAGGTGCCCACGCCGGCCGGCGGCGACGCCGTGCTCGACGCGGCCGCCGGGCTCGGCGCCGAGCTCCAGGCCCGCTCGGTGCCCGCCGCCGCCGCCGGGGCCGGCATCCCCGGCCTGGTCGACCGGACGGGCGTGCTGCGGGTCGGGCCCAACCTGCCGGGCGGCGCCGGCGTCAACTTCACCGAGGGGCTCGGCCGGCGGCTCGGCGTGCCGGTCGCCGTGGACAACGACGCCACCTGCGCGGCGTGGGGCGAGTTCCAGCTCGGGGCGGCGCGCGGCGTGTCCGACGCCGTCGTCCTCACCCTGGGCACCGGCATCGGCGGCGGCCTGATCGCCAACGGGACGCTCGTGCGGGGCGGCCACGGCTTCGGCGGCGAGCCTGGCCACATGGTCGTCGACCCGAGCGGGCCGGCCTGCCCGTGCGGGCGGCGGGGCTGCTGGGAGCGGTTCGGGTCGGGGAGCGGGCTCGGCCGGCTGGCCAGGGAGGCGGCCCACGCCGGCCTGGCCGCCCGGGTCGTCGAGCTGGCCGGCGGCGACCCGGAGGACGTGCGGGGCGAGCAGGTGACCGCGGCCGCCGCCGAGGGGGACGAGCAGGCGCTCGCCGTCCTCGAGCGGTTCGGCTGGTGGATCGCGCTCGGCGTCGCCAACCTCGTCGCCATCCTCGACCCCGAGGTCGTGGTCCTCGGCGGCGGCCTGGCCGCGGCCGCCGAGCTCGTCCTCGCGCCGACGAGGCGGGCCTTCGCCGAGGTGGTGATGGGTGGCGAGGAGCGGGGCGACGTGCGCATCGTCGGGACCGTGCTCGGGCCGCGGGCGGGTGCCGTCGGCGCCGCCCTGCTCGGCCGGGACCGGGCGAGCGACCTCGCTCCCGGCTGACCGTCGGCCCCGCCCTACGGTGGGGGCATGGAGCTGCGCCGGATCACGAACCTGCCGCCCTACGTCTTCACGATCATCGACGGGCTGAAGGTGGCGGCCCGCCGGCAGGGCGCGGACGTCGTCGACCTCGGCTTCGGCAACCCGGACCTCCCGTCGCCCGAGGTGGCCGTCGACAAGCTGGCCGAGGCGGCCCGCAACCCCCGGAACCACCGGTACTCCGCCAGCCGGGGCATCCCGAAGCTCCGCCAGGCCGTCGCCGACCTGTACCTCCGCCGCTTCGGCGTCGAGCTCGACCCGGAGACCGAGGTGATCAACACGATCGGCGCCAAGGAGGGCTTCTCCCACCTGATGTGGGTGCTCCTCCAGCCGGGCGACGCCGCCCTGGTGCCGTCGCCGTCGTACCCGATCCACATCTACGGGCCGCTGTTCGCCGGGGCCGACGTGCGCGAGGTGCCGCTCGGCACCGACGTGGACTGGTTCGAGCGGCTCCTCGAGGCCTGGACGTACTCGTGGCCCAAGCCCAGGGTCATCGTCCTGTCGTTCCCGCACAACCCGACCACCGCCTGCGTGGACCTCGCGTTCATGCGCCGGGTGGTCGACTTCGCCCGCGAGCACGAGGTGCTGCTCGTCCACGACTTCGCCTACGCCGACCTCGGCTTCGACGGCTGGTCGCCCCCGTCGATCCTCGAGGTCGACGGCGCGAAGGAGGTGGCCGTCGAGCTGTACTCGCTGACCAAGTCCTTCTCGATGGCCGGCTGGCGGGTGGCGTTCGTGGTCGGCAACCGCGAGGTGGTGGCCGGCCTCGGCCGCCTCAAGTCGTACCTCGACTACGGCACCTTCCAGCCCATCCAGATCGCGGCCACCGTCACCCTGAACGAGGCGCCGGAGTTCCCGAAGCTGGTGCGGGAGGTCTACGAGAGCCGCCGCAACGCCCTGTGCGACGGGCTGAACCGCATCGGCTGGGACGTGGCCCGGCCCAGGGGGACGATGTTCGTGTGGGCCCCGATCCCCGAGCCCTACCGGGAGATGGGGTCGATCGAGTTCGCCTCGTTCCTCGTGCGCGACGCCCACGTCGCCGTGTCCCCCGGCGTGGGGTTCGGCCCCGGTGGCGACGGCCACGTGCGGTTCGCGCTGATCGAGAACGAGCAGCGCATCGCCCAGGCGACGAGGAACCTCCGCCGGGCGCTGACCAAGCTGGGCTAGCCGGGGTCAGCCCCTGAGGCCGCCGAGGCAGAAGGCGACGGCCACGTCGGCCACGTCGCCGGCCGGCTCGCCCCGCTCGTGGACGAGGGAGCGGGCCAGGTGGCTCGTCACCCCGAGGATGGCGTGGGCCAGCACGATCGGGTCGGCGTCGTGGATGACGCCGTCCACGATGCCCTCCTTCACGTGGCGGGCGGCGTCGGCGACGAGCACCTCCTGGCCCCGGCGCAGCGACGGGGCGAAGCGCTCCTCGGTGGCCGCGAACTGGAACAGCCGGTACACGTCCCGGTGCTCCTCGGCCCAGGCCATCGACGCCCGGATGCCGAGCTCGATGCGCCGGAGCGGGTCGGGCTCGTCGCCGATGGCCTGCTCCTGGCGCCGCCGCAGGTCCTGCTGGGACTCCCGCAGGATCTCGACGAACAGCTCCTCCTTCGAGGAGAAGTACCAGTAGAAGACGCCCTTGCCGACGCCGAGCCCCTGGACGATCTCGGCGACCGAGGTGGGGTGGTACCCGTTCTCGGCGAAGCGGGCGGCGGCGTAGGCCATCAGCTGGCGCCTCCGCTCCCGCCCCCTGGCCGTGAGCCGCCGGTTCATCTGCCCGAGGCTACCGCCACTTGACCAGCGGGTCCGGGACCGGGGACGGCCCGCCCGGCCGCCGGGGACCACCCACTAGCCTGCGCCGTCGTGGCCTACCGGCTGGTGAAGGCGATCCTGCTCCCCGTGTTCCGGTTCTTCTACCGGATCAGGGTGGAGGGCCTCGAGCACGTGCCGGCGTCCGGCGCGGCGATCCTCGCCTCCAACCACCTCGCGGTGTGCGACTCGTTCTTCCTCCCGGCGGTCCTGTCCCGCCGCATCACCTTCGTCGCCAAGGCCGAGTACTTCGAGAACCCGAAGACGGCGTGGTTCTTCCGGGCCGTCGGCCAGATCCCGATCAAGCGGGGCGGCGGGTCGGCGTCGGCCGCCGCCCTCGACGCCGCCGCCGAGGTGCTGGAGGCCGGCGGGCTGTTCGGCATCTACCCGGAGGGCACCCGCTCGCCCGATGGGCGGCTCTACAAGGGCCGCACCGGCGTCGCCCGGCTGGCGCTGCGCTGCGACGTGCCCGTCCTGCCCGTCGCCATGGTGAACACCGACCGGGTGCAGGAGATCGGGTCCCGCACGGTGACGCCGTGGGTGCCGGTGACGATCCGCATCGGCGCCCCGCTCGACTTCGGCCGCTACCGGGACCGGGCGACCGACCCGCTGGTGCTGCGCCAGATCACCGACGAGATCATGTTCGAGATCCGGGCGCTGTCGGGCCAGGAGTACGTCAACCGCTACGCCAAGCGGGGGGAGTCGGCCGAGCCGGAGGTGCCGGCGAGGGTGCCGGCGCTCGCCACCCCGTCCGACGACGACCGGCGGCTGGAGCCGGTCGGCGCCATCGCCGGCTGACGCCGGCCGCGACGGCCACCCCACCGGCGGCCGACGCGGCCCGCGCCGGTACCGGCTACGGCGAGCCGGCCGGCTCCCAGCCCCTCGCCCGCTCGACCCCGCGGAGCCAGCGGCGGTGGGCCGTGTCGGCCGCGGCGCGGCTCGCCTTCGGCTCGAACTCGGCGTCGAGGCGCCAGTTCGCCGCCACCTCGTCCAGCGAGGACCACACCCCCTCGGCCAGCCCGGCCAAGTAGGCGGCGCCCATGGCCGTCGTCTCCTGCACCTGCGGCCGGGCCACCGGCACCTGCAGCTGGTCGGCCTGGAGCTGGAGGAGCAGGTCCATCACCGAGGCGCCGCCGTCGGCCCGCAGGGCGGCGACCGGCCGGCCGGCGGCCGCCACCATGGCGTCGACCACGTCCCTCGTCTGGAACGCCATCGACTCGACGACGGCCCTGGCCAGGTGGGCCCTCGTCGTCCCCCTCGTGATCCCGAGCACGGTCCCCCTGGCGTAGGGGTCCCACCACGGGCTGCCGAGCCCGGTGAAGGCGGGCACGACGACCACGCCCTCGCTGTCCGGGCACGACTCGGCCAGCGGCCCGACCTCGGCCGCCGACCCGATGACCGCCAGCCCGTCCCGCAGCCACTGGATCGCCGCGCCGGTGACGAAGACGGCGCCCTCGAGGGCGTAGTCGGTGCGGTCGCCGATCTGCCAGGCGACGGTCGTGAGCAGGCCCTCGACCGGCGGGGGGACGTCCGGGCCGACGTTCATCAGCACGAACGACCCGGTGCCGTAGGTGTTCTTCGTCATCCCCGGCTCGAAGCAGGCCTGGCCGAAGAGCGCGCCCTGCTGGTCGCCGACCGTGCCGGCGACCGGGATGCCGGCGCCGAGCGGGCACCCCGCCGCGGTCACCCCGAACCGGCCGCTCGTCGGGCGGACCTCGGGCAGGCACCCGGCGGGGACGCCGAACACGTCGCACAGCTCGTCCGACCAGGCCCTCGTGCGCAGGTCGTAGAGCAGGGTGCGGCTGGCGTTGGTCGGGTCGGTGGCGTGGACGGCGCCGCCGGTCAGGTGCCAGAGGAGCCAGGCGTCGACGGTGCCGGCGGCGAGGTCGGGTGAGGCCTCGACCCCGCCCTCGGTCAGCAGCCAGGCCAGCTTGGTGGCCGAGAAGTACGGGTCGAGCACGAGCCCGGTCGCCTCCCGCACGAGGGGGAGGTGGCCGGCCTCGGCGAGGGCGGCGCAGCGGTCGGCCGTCCGCCGGTCCTGCCACACGATGGCCCGGTGCAGCGGCCGCCCGGTCCGGCGGTCCCAGACGACCACGGTCTCCCGCTGGACGGTCAGGCCGACGGCGGCGACGGGCTGGTCGAGGGTGCCGGCCAGCTCGGCCAGGGTGGCGTCGACGGCGGCGACGATCTCGTCGGGGTCGTGCTCGACCCAGCCCGGCCGCGGGAAGTGCTGGGGGAATTCCCGGTACGAGGCCCCGGCCGGCCGGCCCTCGTGATCGACGGCGATGGAGCGGACGCCGGTGGTCCCGGCGTCGACGGCGACGACGACGGCCATGGTGGCGCACGCTAGGCGCCCGGGGGATGGGCGTACGGCGGGGCGGCGGCCCGCCGCGGTGCGCGTTCGGTGCACTGCGACCGCCACGCAGCGGTGCGGTGGGTTAACGAACCGTGGCGACTGTCATACCGATGGCCTAATGTCCCGCCGTCGCTTTCACGGGGGAAGCGCAGCGCGGAAGGGACATCCAACTACGTGAAGATCCATGCAAGGCCGATCAGGCGCCGCGGGCGGGTGGTGCTGATCGCAGCCATCGGAGTCCTGCTCGCCGCGAGCAGCCTGGCCGTTCCGTCGGTCGCCGAGGCGCAGTCCGCCTTCTCGAGCTCGTCCCTGTCCGCGGGGACGACCGTCGAGGGCGCGAAGTCGCCGACGAGCCGCATCGCGCGGACGGACCCCAGCCTGCTCGGCAAGACGAGCAGCACCCCGACGGCTGTGGTCGTGAAGCTCGACTACGACTCGATCGCCACCTACACGGGTGGGATCCGGGGCCTGGCGCCGACGAGCCCGTCGGTGACCGGGAGCAAGCTGAACGCCAACTCCGCGGCCGTGCAGGCCTACGAGGCGCACGTGGCGGCCAAGGAGAGCCGGTTCGTGTCGGCCCTGCAGGCCGCCGTGCCGAGCGCCAGGATCGGCCAGTCGCTGCGGACGGTCTACGGCGGGGTCGCCGCCGTGGTCCCGGCCAACTCGATCGAGGCCATCCTCGCCATCCCCGGCGTCGTGGCCGTGCAGCGTGACGCGCTCGCGCAGCTCCAGACCGACTCCAGCCCGAGCTTCATCGGCGCCGACACCCTGTACCGCCTCCTCGGCGGCGGCCGCCTCGCCGGCCAGGGCGTGTACTTCGCCGACCTGGACTCGGGCGTGTGGCCCGAGCACCCGTCCTTCGCCGACGAGGGCGACCTCGCGCCGCCCGGCCCCCGTCCCGACGGGACCACCCGGACCTGCAAGTTCGGGGACAACCCGCTCACGCCGCAGATCGACCGGTACCGCTGCAACAACAAGCTGATCGCCGGTGAGCCGTTCCTCCAGACCTACAACGCCCTGAACCCGGGCGAGGAGGTCTACCCGAACACGGCCCGCGACTCGAACGGCCACGGCACCCACACCACGACGACCGCCGCCGGCGGCTTCGTGCAGGACGTGCCCGTGTTCGGCGTCGACCGCGGCCCGATCAACGGCATCGCCCCCGGCGCCTACGTCATGGCCTACAAGGTCTGCGGGGCCGAGGGCTGCTTCAACTCGGACTCGGCCGCCGCCGTCGGCGAGTCCATCCGTGACGGCGCCGACGTGATCAACTTCTCGATCTCGGGCGGCACCAACCCGTACACCGACGTGGTCGAGCTCGCCTTCCTCGACGCCTACGCGGCGAACGTGTTCGTCGCCACGTCGGCCGGCAACGACGGCCCCGGGGCCAGCACCGCCAACCACCTCAGCCCGTGGGTCACCACGGTCGCGGCCTCCACCCAGCGCCGCGAGTTCCAGTCCGAGGTCACCCTGACCAACGGCGAGACGCTGACGGTCCACGGCAACACGATCACCGACGGGGTCGGCACCCCGCACCCGGTCGTCCTCGCGTGGGAGGACCCCGCGTACGTCGAGGCCGCCGGCGGCGACGCCGAGGACGCGATGATCTGCCCGGTCGAGGCCCCGCCCGGCACGTTCGAGGGCGAGATCGTCATCTGCATGCGTGGCACCAACGCCCGGGTGGAGAAGGGCTACAACGTCCTCCAGGGCGGCGCGGTCGGCATGCTGCTGATCAACCCGGTGGTGCAGGACACCGAGACCGACAACCACTGGCTCCCGACCGTCCACATCAACCAGCCCCAGGGCGACGAGGTGCTCGCCTACGTCGAGGCGCACCCCGACGCGATGGCGACGTTCACCGCCGGCATCCCCGTCGACGGCCAGGGCGACGTCATGGCCGCCTTCTCGTCCCGCGGCCCGGCCGGCGACTTCCTGAAGCCGGACATCACCGCCCCCGGCGTCCAGATCCTGGCCGGCACCACCCCGACCCCCGAGAGCATCGTCGAGGGTCCCCCGGGCGAGCTGTTCCAGGCCATCGCCGGCACGTCCATGTCGTCGCCGCACATCGCCGGCTCCGGCATCCTGCTCCGGGCCCTGCACCCGTCGTGGGGCCCCGGCCAGATCAAGTCCGCCCTCATGACCACCGCCTACCAGGGCGTCGTCAAGGAGGACGAGACCACTCCGGCCGATCCCTTCGACTTCGGCGCCGGCCGCGTCGACCTGACCAAGGCCGGCGACCCGGGCCTCACCTTCGACGAGTCGGCGGCCAACTACGCCGCCTCGGCGACGGACCCGCTGCACCGGATCGACCTGAACCTGCCGTCGGTGTACGCCAGCGGCAACGCCGGGGAGATCACGACCCAGCGGTACGCCCAGAACGTGACGAGCCGGGCCCTGACCTACAACGTCAGGACGGCGGCGCCGCACGGCGCCTCGGTCCGCGTCTCCCCGTCCCGGTTCACGATCGCCCCCGGGGCGACCATCCGCCTGGACATCACGCTGTCGTCGATCACCCTGCCGGTGGGCACGACGGTGTTCGCGGAGATCCAGCTCGACCGCCAGGGCAGCGAGCGTGACCTGCACCTGCCGGTCGTGTGGACCCGCAGCCAGGGCAACATCGTCCTCGACCAGGAGTGCGCCGACAGCCGCATCAACACCGGCGACAGCACCACCTGCGAGGTCACCGTCACCAACAACTCGCTCAGCAACACCCCGGTCGACGCCACGACGAGGGTGAGCGAGCAGCTGCGGGTCGTCCGGGTCACCGGCGCCAGCAAGGTGGACGGCCGGACCGTCACCGCGTCCGACCAGAGCCTCGCCGGTCGCCAGCTCGGCAACCCCACCATCGAGCCGGGCACCACGCCGGCCGGCAACTACCTCCCCCTCGACGCCTTCGGCGCCGAGTTCGAGGCCATCGGCGACGAGGAGGCGATCAACTTCGACCTCCCCGCGTTCGAGTTCGCCGGTGAGACGTTCACGTCGCTCGGCGTCACGTCCAACGGCTACGCGGTGGCCGGCGGCGTGCAGGGCGGCGAGGACATCGTCTGCTGCCCGCCGCAGGACATGCCCGACCCCGAGCGGCCCAACGGGGTCATCGCCCCGTTCTGGACCGACCTCGAGGGCACCGACGCCGAGGGCATCGGGGCGCTGATCCTCGCCGACGACGAGACGGGCGACGCCTGGGTCGTCATCGAGTGGCGCCTCGAGCTGTTCGGCACGGAGACCCAGGAGGTCTTCCAGCTGTGGCTCGGGATCAACGGTGAGGAGGACGTCTCCTACGGCTACGACTTCGACAACCTGACGCAGCCGCCCGAGGAGATGGGCCTGTCCATCGGTGCCGAGAACTCGGCCGGGACCGGCGGTGAGGACATCCACACCGTCCCCGAGGAGCCCCAGCGCATCGTCAGCACGCCGGGCGCCCCTGGTGAGGCCCTCCAGTACACCCTGACCGTCCGCGGTGGCTCGGTCGGCAACGCGACCGTCCGCACGGACGTGCGCTCGCCGGCCATCCTCGGCACGGCCAGCGAGGTGGACACCATCCGGGTGCGCTGACCCGCACCCGAGCACGGCGATCCGGGCCCGGCCTCCCTCGGGGGGCCGGGCCCCGCCGCGCCTAGGGTGTCCCCATGCGAGTCGGGATGCTCACCGGGGGCGGTGACTGCCCCGGCCTGAACGCCGTGCTCCGGGCCGTCACCCGCAAGGGCGAGCGCCACTACGGCGACGACCTGGTGGGGTTCCGCGACGGCTGGCGCGGGGTGATCGAGAACCTGACGATGCCGGTCAGCGTCGAGCGGCTGCGGGGCACCCTGCCGAGGGGCGGCACCATCCTCGGGTCGTCGCGCACCAACCCCTACAAGGTGGAGGGCGGGGTCGACCGGGTGCGGGACACGCTCTCGTCGCTCGGGGTCGACGCGCTCGTGGCCATCGGCGGCGAGGACACGCTCGGGGTGGCCGCCAAGCTGGCCGCCGAGGGCGTGCCGGTGGTCGGCGTGCCGAAGACCATCGACAACGACCTGTCGGCCACCGAGCTCACCTTCGGGTTCGACACGGCCGTGCAGATCTGCGTCGACGCCATCGACCGCCTGCACACGACGGCCGAGTCCCACGACCGGGTGATGGTCGTGGAGGTGATGGGCCGCCACGCCGGCCACATCGCGGTGTGGTCCGGGATCGCCGGCGGGGCCACCATGGTCCTGATCCCCGAGGAGCCCTTCGACGTGCAGGCCGTGTGCGAGGCCATCGTCCACCGCCACGAGGCCGGCCGGTACGCGTCGATCGTGGTCGTGGCCGAGGGGGCCACGCCCAAGGAGGGGACGGTCGCGACCGCGTCGGGCGAGGTCGACCAGTTCGGCCACGTGCGGCTGGGCGGCATCGGCACCGCCCTGGCGGCCGAGATCGAGCAGCGCACCGGCTACGAGACACGGGCCATCGTGCTCGGCCACGTCCAGCGGGGCGGGACGCCGACCGCCTTCGACCGGGTGCTCGCCACCCGGTTCGGGGTGGCCGCCATCGACGCCGTCCACGACGGCGACTTCGGCCGGATGGTCGCGCTGCGGGGCGGGCTGATCGTCCGCGTGCCCCTCGACGAGGCCGTCGGCGAGCTCAAGCTGGTCGACCCGGCCCTGTACGACGTCGCCCGCGTCTTCTTCGGCTGAGTGGAGTACGGCCCCGAGACGTACGGCGAGCGCATCGCCGACGTCTACGACGAGTGGCACGCGGCGCGGCCCGGCCTCGACGCCGCCGGCACCGACCGGGCCGTCGCCGCGCTCGCCGCGCTCGCGGCCGAGGGCGGCGGGGGGCGGGTCCTCGAGCTCGGCGTCGGCACGGGGCGCCTGGCCCTGCCGCTGGCCGCCACCGGGCTCGACGTGTCCGGCATCGACGCCTCGCCGGCCATGGTGGAGCGGCTGTCGGCCAAGCCGGGCGGCGACCGCGTGGCCGTCACCATCGGGGACTTCGCCGACGTGGGCGTGGACGGCCCGTTCTCGCTCGTGTTCGTCGCCTTCAACACGTTCTTCGCCCTCGCCAGCCAGGACGACCAGGTCCGCTGCGTGGCCAACGTGGCCGCCCGCCTCGACGACGGCGGCCTGTTCGTGGTCGAGGGGTTCGTCCCCGACCTGGCCAGGTACCGCACGACGGGCAGGAGCGTCGGGGTGGTGAGCGTCGACCTCGACCGGGTCGTGCTCGACGTCAGCGTCCACGACCCCGTCGCCCAGACGGTGGAGGCCAGCCACGTGGTGCTGACCGAGGCCGGCACCCGCCTCCAGCCCGTCCGGCTCCGCTACGCCTGGCCGGCCGAGCTCGACCTGATGGCCCGGCTGGCCGGCCTGCGCCGCCGCGACCGGTGGGCGGGGTGGGGCCGGGAGCCGTTCACCGCCGCCGCCGGGTCGGCCGTGTCCGTCTACGAGCGGGCGGCGTGAGCGCCGAGGACGTCGCCGCCTACGACGGCTGCCGGCGGCGGCTGGCCGCGCTGGTGGCGGCGGGCGACCCCGCGGTGCCCGTGCCTGCCTGCCCGGGCTGGTCGGTCCACGACCTGGTCGCCCACCTGGCCGGCCTGGCCGAGGACGTCGTCGAGGGGCGGGTCGACGGCTACGGCACCCCGCCCTGGACGGCGGCCCAGGTCGCCGCCGGCCGGGGCCGGCCGACCGCCGAGCTCCTCGCCCGGTGGGAGGCGCTGATGCCGGCGTTCGCGACCGCGGTGGCCGACCCGGCGAGGAGCGCGGGGACCGTCGCCCCGCTGCCGCTGCTGGTGCTGTTCGACGTGGCCGCCCACGAGGCCGACGCCCGCGCCGCGCTCGGCGCCGGCGGGGCCGTCGACCCGGCGACGGTGGCCCGCTGCCTCGCCCTCTCGATCGGGTCGCTGCGCCTCGCCGCCTCGGCCGCCGGCGCGCCGCCCCTGCGGGTGGTGGCCACCGGGCTGCGGTCGTGGGACGTGGGCCGGGGCGACGACCCCGACGAGGTCGAGGCCGAGCCGTTCGAGCTGTGGCGGGCGCTCGGCGGCCGGCGGACGAGGGAGGAGGTGGCCGCCCTCCGCTGGCGGGGCGACCCCGGCCCCCACCTCGACGGCTGGCTCCTCCCCCCGATGGGCTGGCCGGACCGCCCCGTCGGCCCCTAGCGACCGCCTGCGCCGGGCGCCGGGGCCGCCGCTCAGGCGTCGGCGAGGGTGTCGACGTCGTCGCGGCGGGCGATGGCGCCGAGGCGGTCGTCGAGGACGACGTGCGGCGCACTGCGCACGTTGGCGTACAGCACGAACGCCCCGCCGGCCTTGGCGACGCTGAGCGAGTGGACCTCGACCCCGTCGAGGCCGTGGAGGGCGCTGACGGCGTCGCCGGGCTCGGCGCCGGGGCGGAGGATCACCTTGATGCGCCGGCGGTCGCGCTGGAGCCAGCGGCGGATGGCGGCCCGCAGGGGCCGGAGGACGGCGAGGCTGCCGGTCAGCGCGATCGTCGTCACCAGCGCGGTGCCGATGTCGCCGACGCCGACGGCGAGGCCGATGGCCGCCGTCACCCACAGGCTGGCCGCCGTCGTCAGGTTCCGCACGGTGTTGCCCTGGCGGAAGATCACGCCGGCGCCGAGGAAACCGATGCCCACCACCACCTGGGAGGCGACGCGGGTGACGTCGATCTGGATGTTCGACGGCGCGCGCGGCGAGCGGAACTCGAGGAACCCGAGCGTGGAGACGATGCCGAACAGGCAGGCGCCGAGCGCCACCGAGATGTGGGTGCGCAGCCCGGCCGGCTGGTCGGCCACCTCGCGCTCGAACCCCACGATCGCGCCCAGGGCGACGGCGGCCGCCACCCGCCCGATGACGTCGGCGTCGAAGTCCACGACGGCGGAAACTAACCGCCGGGCCGGCGACCCGGCGTCATCCGCCGCCGGGGACGGAGGTGCCGGTGGTCGTCGTCGACCGGGGGGAGGGGACGGCCGGGCCCAGGCCGAGGAAGTCGGACCGGTTGAGCGGCCCGGCCACCTGCTCGCCGTCGCCGTTCACCTCCCGCTGGACCTCGCCGTTGCGCTCGAACAGCACGGCGCTGATGCCCTCGATGTCGGTGACCGTCCACACCACCTGGGCGACGGCCTTGCGGTGGTCGTCGTTGGCCTGGCCCTCGGTGAAGGCGCCGTTGAAGTCGAGCACGACCACCCGGTTCTCGACGATCTCGGGCGGCGAGGCGAGGGCCGTGCCGTCGGCCAGGAACGTGGCCAGGCTGCGGTCGATGTCCTCCTGGACGAGCCCGCCGAGCAGGGCGTTCAGCCGGTCCTCGACCGAGAACCTGGCCTCCACCGGCCGCTGCACGGGCACGAGGCGCTCGATGCCGGCGTCGTAGAAGTAGACGACCTCGGTGAACGGCCCGCTGGTGGCCGGCTGGTCGCCGGAGACGGGCGGGGACAGGTCGAAGGGCAGGGCGTCGTCGGGGATCGGCCTGGCCTGGTCGTCGGCCGGCACCCCGCAGGCGGCAGCGGCCACGGCCAGGGCGACGAGCACGGCCATCAGCGGGGCGAACCGGTGCCGCCTCACGCCATCGACCCCACGTCGACCACCGGCAGCTGGGCCGTCGGCTCCTCGCCCCCGCCGGCCAGCACGGGCAGGCGGACCACGAACCGGGCGCCGGTCTGGCCGTCCCTGCGGCCCTCGACCCACACCGTGCCCCCGTGGAGCCGGATGTGCTCGGCCACGAGCGCGAGGCCGAGCCCCACCCCCTCGCCGCTGCCCCGCCGGCCGGCCTCACCGCCCCTCGCGAACCGCTCGAACACCCGCTCCCGCTCGTCGGGCGGCACCCCCGGCCCCCGGTCCTCGACCGCGATCTCGACCCCGCCGGGCACCTGGCGGAGGGTGACGGCGGTGGCCCCGGCGCCGTACTTCGCGGCGTTGTCGACGAGGTTGGCGATCACCCGCACGAGGCGGCGCTTGTCCGCCTCGACCACGAGGTCGGCGATGCCGGCGTCGACGCTCACGGGCACGTCGGCGTCGGTGCTGGCCGCCACCGCCTGCATGACGAGCTCGGGCAGGAGCACCTCGTCGAGCTGGAGGCGGGCGGCGCCGGCGTCGATGCGGGAGATCTCGAGCAGGTCCTCGACCAGGGTCTGGAACCGGGCGACGTCGGCCACCAGCAGGTCGAGGGCCCGCTGGGCGCGGTCGGGCATCTCGTCCCTGCGGGCCTGGAGCACCTCGATCGACGCGGCCAGGGTCATGAGCGGCGACCGCAGCTCGTGGCTCACGTCGCTGGCGAAGCGGGCGTCGCGCTCGATGCGGTCCTGGAGGGCCTGGGCCATCTCGTTGAACGAGGCCGCCAGCGGGGCGAGGTCGGGGTCGCGCCTCGCCTCCAGGCGGGTGTCGAGGTTGCCCCCGGCGATCGCCTCGGCGGCGTGGCCGACCTCGGCGAGGGGGCGCAGCACCCGGCGGCTGACGAACCAGCCGATCGCCGCCCCCGTCAGCGTCGTGAGCAGGCCGGCGGCGATGAGCGCCACGGACAGCGAGTTGAGGGTGTCGTCCAGCTCGGCCAGCGAGACGATCTCGTAGTACTCGGCGTCGACGGACTGGAGCGGCACGCCCACGGCCAGGTTGGGGTCGCCCTCGATCGTGTAGCGCATGCGGCCCGGCCGCCCGGCCTCGACGACGCGGCGGAGGCTCACGGGGATGGACTCGATGCCGAACTCGGCGAAGGCCGGGATGGGCTGCACGTCGCGGACGAGGATGGGCCGGGAGCCCTCGGGGGAGGCGCCGAGGTCGCGCAGCAGGTCCGGGATCTCGCGGTCGTCGGTCAGCTGGGGGAGGGTGTCGAGCACCTCCTTTGCGTTGTCGAAGACCTGCTGGAGGGCGGCGTTCACCCGGGAGTCGATGAGGTTGTCCCGCACCAGCGCCCACGTGACCCCGGCGAGCAGGGCCGAGGACAGGAACGAGCCGAGGGCGAACGCGAAGATCAGCCGGGCCCGCACGCCGAAGCGGCGGGACGGGCGGAGCGGCTCGAGCCGGGCGGCCAGCGTGTCGACCGCGGCGCGACGCCGTGCCGGCACCGCGGCCACGGTCACACCTGGAGCTTGTAGCCGAGCCCTCGGACGGTGACCACGTGCCGCGGGTTGGCCGGGTCGTTCTCGACCTTGGTCCGCAGCCGGCGGACGTGGACGTCGACCAGGCGCCCGTCGCCGAAGTAGCCGTAGCCCCACACCCGCTCGAGGAGGACCTCGCGGCTGAACACCCGCCCGGGGCTCGAGGCCAGCTCGACCAGCAGGCGGAACTCGGTCTTCGTCAGGTGGACCTCGCGGCCGGCCTTCCGCACCACGCCCTCGTCCGGGATGATCTCGAGGTCGCCGAAGCGGAGGTGGGACCCGCCGGGGTCGCTGGCCCTGGCCCGGCGGAGCAGGGCCCGGATGCGGGCCGACAGCTCCTTCGGGGCGAACGGCTTGGTGAGGTAGTCGTCGGCGCCGGCCTCGAGCCCGGCGACCACGTCGTGGGTGTCCGCCCTGGCCGTCACCATCACGATGGGCACGTCGCTCGCCCGCCGGATGGACCGGCACACCTCGAACCCGTCGATCCCGGGGAGCATGATGTCGATGAGCACGACGTCGGCCGGGCGGCGCCCGAAGGCCTCCAGCGCGGCCTCGCCGTCCTCGGCCTCCTCCACCGACCAGCCCTCGTCCTCGAGGGCGAGCTTGACCGCGGTGCGGATGCGCTCGTCGTCCTCGACGGTCAGGATCCGCGTCGCCACTGCTCAGCGAGCATAGGCGGCGAGCAGGGCGTCGCGGCCGGCACCCCTTCCCGTGCGGTAGTGCAGCCCCTCGGCCAGCGCGTTGCCGACGTCGCGGCACGTGACGAGCGCGGCGGCGCCCTCGTCGGTGAACCCGTCGAGGCACTGGAGGTCGATGTCGAGGCGGGTGGGCGCGCCCTCCGCGGCGTGCCGGGCGGCGCGGACGAGGGCCGCGCCGGCCTCGGCGTCGAGGAGCCCCGAGACGGCGATGACCACGACGCCGTCCACCGAGGTGACCTCCAA
>DASWMK010000249.1 GCA_036399815.1 Acidimicrobiales bacterium | reverse complement strand
GCCGCCTCCGCCGCCCTCGTACGGCGGGCCTTCCGGTCCGCCGCCGGCCGGTCCCGGCGGCCCTCCGCCGCCCGACGCCGGCGGCCCGACGTCCGGCCCCGGCCTCCCGCCCCCGCCCGGCGCCGGCGGCCCTCCGTCCGGTCCCGGCGGTTCGCCGTCCGGCCCCGGCGGTCCGCCGTCCGGTCCCGGCTTCCCGCCCCCCGGCCCCCCGCCCGGCGCCGGCGGCTACCCGCCACCCGGGCCCCCGCCCGGTCCCGGCGGCCCACCCCCCGGCTTCGGCGGCCCCGGGTCCCCGCCCGGCCCGCCCGGCCCGCCCGGCCCGCCCGGCGGTCCGCCGCCGTACGGCCCCCCGCCCGGCGGCCCCTACGGCCCGCCCCCCGGCCCGCCCTCCGGCGGCTGGGGCCCGCCGCCCGGACCGCCGCCCGCCCCTCCCGGCCCCCCGCCCGGACCGCCGCCCGGGTGGGGCCCGCCGCCGCACCAGGGACCGCCGCCCAACCAGGGCCCCCCGCCCGGCTACGGCGCGCCCCCGCCGGCACCCCCCGGCTACGGCCCCCCGCCCGGCTACGGCCCGCCGCCGGGCCAGGCGCCTCCCGGCTACGGCCCGCCTCCCGGTCCTCCGCCCGGGTACGGCCCGCCGCCCGGCCAGGCCGCGCCCGGCTACGGCCCGCCGCCGGGCCCGCCGCCCGCCCCGGACCCGCACGGGTTCGGGCCGGTCGCCACCCAGTGGGGCAAGGACGCCCGCAAGGCCGGCCGCACGGCGATCGGCATCGCCACCGTCGTCCTCGACGAGGGCGAGCAGGTCGAGGCCGTCGTCCAGGGCCGGTTCCGGGGCGAGCCGGGAGTCTGCCTGCTCACCTCCAAGGGGCTGGTCCTCGTCAACGACCGGCTGTGGAAGCCCGACGTCGTCCGCATCGAGCTCGGCCCCCAGCTGGCCGTGCAGGGCTGGCAGGACAACCGGGTCGCCTCCCTGATGTTCCAGGGCCCGGGCGTCAACGAGCTGATCGACCTCATCCCCGACCGCCACCTCGCCCAGGGCCTCGCCCAGCGGGTGCGGATGCGGATCGGCGGCCCGGGCTGAGGGCCGGTCAGCCCCGGTAGATCCGGGCGACGACGTCCTCGATCGCCGGCTCGATCACCGTCAGGTCGCGCACCCGGGCGGCGCCGGCGACGGCGGCGATCACCTGCGCCGCCGACGGCCCGGAGCGGGGGAACGTCACCCACTGGCGCGGGCCGTCGACCCGCTCGACGACCACCCCGGGGAGGCCGAGGTCGAGCGGCGGCGCCTCGTCCTCCAGGTCGACGACGACGGTGCGGGCCCCGCCGAAGAGGTCCTTGATGCCCTCGACGGTGTCGTCGTGCACCACCCGGCCGTGGTCGATGACGACGAGCCGGTCGCACAGCCGCTCGACGTCGGCGAGGTCGTGAGTGGTGACCACCATCGTCACCTCCCGCTCGGCGTTGATCCGCACGAGGAAGTCGCGCACCCTCGCCTTGCTGACGACGTCGAGCCCGATGGTCGGCTCGTCGAGGAACAGCAGCTCGGGGTCGTGGAGCAGGGCGGCGACGAGGTCGCCCCGCATGCGCTGCCCGAGGGACAGCTGCCGCACCGGCGTGTCGAGGAACGGCGCCATGTCGAGCAGGTCGACGAACGCGTCGAGGTTCTTGCGGTAGCGGTCCTCGGGCACCCGGTAGACCCAGCGGAGCAGCTCGAAGGAGTCGAGGAGGGGCAGGTCCCACCACAGCTGGGTGCGCTGGCCGAACACCACGCCGATCCGGCGGGCGAGGGCGACCCGCTCCCGCTGCGGGTCGACCCCTGCGACCCGGACCCGCCCGCTCGACGGGAACAGGATGCCGGTCAGCATCTTGATCGTCGTCGACTTCCCGGCCCCGTTGGGCCCGATGTAGCCGACGATGTCGCCCTGGCCGACGGTCAGCGTGATGCCGTCGACGGCGCGCACCTCCTCCCGGCGGCGGCGCACGCGACCGACCCTGGTGTGGCGGACGAACGTCTTCGACACGTCCTCGAGCTCGATGACGGGCACGCTCAGCTCCCGGTGCTGCGGTAGTGGCGCAGGCCGGCCCGCCAGACGAGTCGGGCGACGACCACGAGCACGGCGGCGACGAGCGGCGAGGCGAACCCCCAGGCCGGGTCGACGCCGAGCGCCCGGTCCTTGCCGAGGACCCAGGCGAGGGGCAGGTAGGCGACGAACCCGAGCGGCACGACCGTGAGGAGGAGCCGGCGCAGCCAGCCGGTGAAGACGTCGGCCGGGTACTGGGTGGCATAGCCGCCGCCGTAGGTGAAGGCGCTGGCGACCTCCTGGGTCTCGACGGTCCAGAAGGCGAGCGAGGACGTGAGGCACCAGATGGCGGCGAAGATCACCGTGCCGGTGGCGATGGCGGCGACCACGACGACGGCGTCGAGCGCGGTCCAGCCGACGTCGGCCACCACGGCGGCGACGCCGAGCACGCCGAGCGACTGGACGACCATCCCGAGCCGGCGGAAGGCGAACTCGTCGGCGGCGAGCAGGAGGTAGGGGCCGACCGGGCGGAGCAGGAAGCGGTCGAACGTCCCCGCCTTCACGTGGAGCGAGATGCGCTCGACCTGGCTGGTGAAGGCGTTGCCCAGAGCGAACGACGTGCCGGCCATCCCGTAGAGGACGGCGGTCTCGCCGAGCGACCAGCCGGCCAGCTCGTCGACGTTGGAGAAGAACACGAGGACGGCGACGAACTCGGCGAACGTCGCCGCCGCCGAGGTCAGGGTCCAGATGACGAACGACGCCCGGTACTGCCAGTCGGACCGGACGCGGGCCCGCAGGAGGACGGGGTAGACGCGGGTGAGCGAGCCGTCAGCCACCCTGGAGCACCACCTTGCGGGTGGCGGCGGCGAGCGTCGCCCTCGCGCCGCCGACGAGGACGGCGAGCCAGGCCGCCTGGACGAGCAGCGGGCCGGCCAGGCCCCGGCCCAGGTAGACCTCCATCGGGAGGTGGAGCAGGCACGCCCAGGGCAGCAGGCGGGCCACCTGGAACAGCGCGTCGGGGAGCAGCGGCAGCGGGAACAGGCCGCCGCTGACGAACCCCGTCATCACCATGTTCAGGTTGTGCATGCCCCGCTGGTCGAGGAACCAGAAGGCGCTCAGCGAGACGAGGAACCGCAGCTGGAAGCCGACGGCGACGGCGAGGACGGCGGACAGCACGAACCCGGCCCACCGGGTGGCCGACGCCGGCAGGTCGAGGTCGAAGACGAGCGCGCCGAGGGCGACGGGCGGGAGGCCCCGGGCGAGCAGGTGGAACAGGGCCCGGCCGGCCTCGTCGGCCGCCCACCAGCGGTGGACGTCGACGGGGCGGTACAGGTCGGTGACGACGTCGCCGGTGCGCACCCGCTCGCCGAGCTCCAGCGGCGAGAACACGCCGATGAACATGAGCGAGCCCTGCTTGACGAAGGCGTAGGTGAGGGCGCCGGAGAGGGTGAGGCCGTTGATGGCGCTGCGGCCCTGGTAGACGGCGATGAGGATGTAGGCGTCGATGAAGCCGAAGACGGTGTTGGTGAAGACCCCGGCCGCCGTCGCCGCGCGGTAGGCCGCGTGCCGCCGGAACGACCGCCTCGCCACCTCGACGTCGAGTCGCATCACCACCCCCGGACGCGCGCGTGGGCCCCGTCCCGGCAGCGGGACGGGGGGTGCGCGCGGCGACGCCGACGTTAGCCGCGGAGGGGTGCGGGGGCCGTTCGCAAACCGGTCGCCGAGCCGCTATCTTCGGTACCCCACGCGGACGTGGCTCAGTTGGTAGAGCATCACCTTGCCAAGGTGAGGGTCGCGGGTTCGAATCCCGTCGTCCGCTCCACGAAGTACCTGATGAGAGGCGCTGCGCAAGCAGCGCCTCTTCTGCTGTCCGGGCAAGTGTCCATCCCTTGTCCATCCACCGGTCGTACGGTGGTCGGCATGCAGGGCTCGATGCGCCAGCGCGGCGACGCCTGGCAGCTGCGCGTGTTCGCCGGACGCGATCCGGTGACCGGCAAGTGATCAAGAGCACCAAGACCGACCGGATCTACCGGCTGAGTCTCGACGCCGGCACGATCGATTCGCTCGTGCGCCACCGCAAGCGGATGGAGGAGCGCGCCGATCTCTGCGGAGTCGAACTCGCATTCACGTCGTTCGTCTTCTCATACGAGCCCGACGGGTCGACGCCATGGCGCCCCGACGGCGTGACCTCACGCTGGGGCAAGTGGCGGCGGAAGGCCGGGCTGAACGACGTGCGTCTCCACGACCTGCGCCACTTTATGGCCACGACGATGTTGACCGCTGGCGTGCCCGTACCCGTCGTCGCGGGCCGGCTCGGTCATGCTCGTCCTTCGACCACGCTCAACGTGTACAGCCACTTCGTCGAGACGGGCGACAAGGTTGCGGCCGACGTACTCGCGAGGGTCATGGACGAGGCAGCCAGCGTGGGCGCTGATGCTCGCAGCTGACGAGATCGAGGCCGCCCTCTCTCCCGGGTACGAGCTCCGGGGCCTTGAGGTCAAGGGACCTGGGATCCGATCAGACCTGCCCTTCTTCGCGAAGGTCGCGCGAGCGATGCTGAGTATGGCGAACCTCCGTGATGGTGGTCACGTCATCGTCGGCATCGACGATACGAATGTCGCGGCTCTCGGTCCGGGACTGCAGCGGGACCACCTGGCGAGCTGGCTCGAGTACGACGATGTCGCGCGAAAGCTTGCCGAGTACGCGGATCCGCCTCTTCGGTTCGACATCGCCGACCGAACGTTGTCTTCTGGAGCGATCGTCGCGGCCATCCAAGTTCACGAATTCGCGGACGTGCCCGTCTTGTGCAAGAAGGACTTCCCCGGCGTTCTCCGCGCTGGCGCCTGTTACGTCCGCACCAGGAAGGTGCCGGAGACCGCAGAGGTCCCGAGCGCCACCGAGATGCGCGACCTGCTTGACCTTGCGACTGAAAAGGCACTGCGGGCGTTCGTGGAGCGCGCCGAACGCGCTGGCGTTCGGCTCACCACCACCCCCGAGCCGGACGCAAGTGCCCCCTTTCGCGAGCAGCGGAAGGACACGTGGTGACCGCGCTAGCACACAAGATCCGTTCCCGAGCGCACTGGGAGGTCTTCGTGCGCCCAGCCGACTTTGTCGCCGATCGAGTGCATTACAGCGAACTCGAACACATCGTACGGAAGGCCGCTGTGCGGTTCCGCGGGTGGCCAGTCCCATTTGTCGATGATCGCCAGCAGTTGACCGGTGGCCACGACTGGGTCGGACAGGACATCGACGCAGACATGGTCTCGCACTACGAAGCCTGGCGGATGTGGACTAGTGGGCAGTTCGGCCATCTGCGAGCCGTGAGTGCGGACTGGCGCGAGGGCCGGGAGGCGACCCGTGTCCCGGTCGGGTTCTCAGGCGCCATCGAGGTGTGGGAGATCCTCTACTACCTCACAGAAGTCACTGAGTTCGCTGCGCGGCTGGCGCTATCGGACGCAGGTTCCGACGTCATGACAATCGAGGCAACCCTCCGCGGTCTGGAGGGACGCGGCCTCGTGGTGGGTCAGTCCAATCGCGCTGAGTTCTTCGAGCCCTATCGCTCCCGCGTGCCGGAGTTCACACGGACGGTTGTCATGCCTCGCGAGGCCTTGGTGGCCGATGTACGTCAGGCGGCAGTCGACTTGGCGTTCGAGTTGTTCGCTCGCTTCGGTTGGCAGCCGTCGAAGGACCAACTCGCCGAGCATCAACTGGAGCTAATCGAGGGCAGATAGACCGCAATGCCTACGCGCCGGGCCGGATCCGCGTGCGAACGGACCTGCACCATCGAACGAGCGATCTGACGAGCACGCTTCGCCCAAGCCAAAGGACGAGTTCGGGTGGCGACTTGCGACCCAGACTCGGGTAGTGGCCGGTCATCGCCTCCTCGATTCGGTCAGCCTCGATGTCGGCGTCTTCGCTCCGGACCCAAATCGCCAGGCGACCTCCTCGCCGAGAGCTCTTGAGCACACGCTCGATCTCTCGGAGGGCTTTGGCCGCGTGGTGCACCCCATACTTCTCGATCCGCTGCAACCCGTACAGATATGAGAAGTCGATGACGAATCGGAGCGGTTCTTGCTCGCGGCGGCGATAGTCACGGAAGCGAACTTCAACGTCATATCGATTCGGAAGGCCAGAGTCCTTGCGCTCGCTGGCGACGTCGAAGAGAGCCTCGATGCGCCTGCGCGGTGGCAGCGTCGGAATCCCATCGCTCAAGAGGCTGGAGTGGGCGAGGTCGTACCCAGCCCTCGAGGATGCAGGCGCGGGGGTGAAGTGGATTCGGACGTCGTGGGCGACCGTTGTGCCGACGTTCTCAACAACCAAGTTGAGGACGTTCCACCAGACCGTGCTCGGCTGGATGTCCACAACAACGAACGGGCGAGCTTGCTCCTCCCGCGCTCGCCGTGCCTCGCGAACCTGGAAGTACACGAAGATCGCCGCAACGAGTGCAATGGCTGCATACGCGACGGTGCCAGCAGCAGCCCAGTCGGTCGGATCCCACGCTGTCACATCAGGCATCACGGTCCGTGCTCTCGATGTTCGGCGGCGGTCGAGTCGGCCCTGGGAGGCCCCGCGACCACGAGTGACGTTCTCATCTTCGCCTCGTCCGCGGGATGTCGGTGCGCACCTCAGCGTCCGTCATTGGCGGCCGGGGGCGCGCATGCCGCCGGGACGCAGGGTCTTACTCGACGCGGCGAACGGCGGGAGAGCGCGGCGCGACGCAGGCCGAGGGACCGGGTGTGGGAGGACGCGGGCGCGGGAGGGCGCGGGTGGAGGACGGGGGGCCGGGCAGGGGACGGGACGCCGCGGGACGGGGGCGGCGGCGAGCCGGTAAGCGGGTGGTCGCCGGGATGTGCGCCGCGGCGGGGAGCGAGGGTGCCGGGGTAGGCCGCGGCGCGAGCGCTGCGGGCTCACACAGTATGCAACGCGGTGCAATTTCGTATCGTACGCTTATCGTCGTGGCGTCCAACAAGGGGAGCGCGCCGACGCGAGGCCCTGGCCGTCCGAGGAAGTGGGCTGACGACGCCGAGCGCCTACGGGCGTACCGAGCCCGTCGCGCGGAGGAGCTGGCCGAGCCCGAGCGGCTCCGATCCGAGCGCCGAGAGCTCCAACGTCGCGTCGCACAGCTCGAGCGCGAGCTCGACGCTGAGCAGAAGGCTCGCTCGAAGGCGGAGCGCGCGCTGGACGAGGCGCAGGCCATCATCCGCGCGCTCCGCGAGCGCCGGCCGTCGCTGTTCGTCGAGCCGGCAGGCGCGTTCTCGCCCCCGCCACCTGCGCTCCGCAACCGCGCGCAGCGTCGGGCGGCGGACCGCCGTCGGCGACATCAGAAGTGAGGGAGTCCCCGCGGAGGGTGGAGGGGGAGGGAGTCCCCCGCGGGCAGAACACTAACTCCCTCGGCGCAAGAACTGTCGAGGGAGTTGCGCTCTGATGTGTCCGCAAGCGCATCAAAGGGGGTGTGAGCACAACCGATCACCGGAGGTTGCACCCGATGGACGAGACGAGACTGACCGTCACGGTTCCGCAGGCGGCCGGGGTCCTCGGGATCTCGCGAGCGCTCGCCTACGAGCTCGTGGCGAGGGGCGAGCTCTATCTCTACGACTGGGCCGCCGTGTCGTCGTGCCGCGGCGCGCGCTGGAGCGCTTCATCGACGACGAGGTACCGCCCGCGGCGTAACGAACCCGACGCCCACGACGGAGATCACCTCGGTACAGTGGGACGAGCCGTGGGACGAACGGGAGGCCGCATGGCGAGAACGCACGTCATCCTCTCCGACGAGGTCATCGCCGCCATCGACGACCGCGTCGGCGAACGCGGCAGGAGCAAGTTCCTCGAGGAAGCGGCCCGGGAGAAGCTCGAGCGTCTCGAGCTCGAAGCCGCCATCTCCGAGGGGGCAGGGCTGCTGAAGGAGCGCGACTACCCGCACTGGCGCGACACCGAGTCGGTCCAGGAGTGGGTGCGGACATCGCGGCGTGGGGAGCTGTCCGCTGACGACGTACCTGGTCGATAGCACCGTCCTGATCGAGTGGCTTCGCGGACGCGAGGCCGTCAAGGACACGATGCTGCGCTTGGTGAATGCCGGCCACGTCCTGGGCACGTCTTGCGTCAACCTCGCTGAGGTCGAGGCGGGCCTGCGCAAGGACGAGCGTCGTCGGGCTGGCGCGTTGCTCGACCGGCTGCGGTTCTTGCCGACGGATCGGGCGGCCGCCCATCGGGCAGGCCGCTACCAGGCGGAGTGGGCACGGAAGGGCAGGACCATCCAGACACCGGACGCACTCGTCGCCGGGACCGCCCGCGCCAACGGGGCCGTCCTACTCACCCACAACACGTCCGACTTCCCGATGCGCGACCTTCGCGTCGAGCACCCTGATCACCTCGACTGAAGGAGCCCGGTGGCGACAGATCTGAGTGAGCTGCAGAAGCGGCTGTGGGAGGCAGCGGATCAGCTGCGCGCGAACTCTGGCCTCCGGGCGTCGGAGTACTCGACACCGGTACTCGGGCTGATCTTCCTGCGGTACGCCGACCTCCGGTTCGCGGCAGTCCACGAGGAGCTCGAGGGCAAGCGATCGGGTCGACGAAAGATCGGTCCGGCCGACTATCACGCGCGCGGCGTGCTTCATCTTCCTGACGAGGCGCGGTTCGAGCGCGTCGTCGGCCTGCCCGAAGGAGCCGACCTCGGCAAGGCGCTCAACGGCGCCATGGCCGCGATCGAGCGGACCAATCCGGATCTCGACGGCGTGCTGCCGCGCGCATACGCCGGGATGCCCAACGCAGTGCTGGTCGAGCTACTGCGTCTGTTAGGGCGGCTGCCCGACTCGATCGAGGGCGACGGGTTCGGTCTCATCTACGAGTACTTCCTTGGCCAGTTCGCCTTCGCCGAGGGCCAGAAGGGCGGCGAGTTCTTCACGCCGACCTCGATCGTCAAGCTCATCGTCGAGGTCATCGAGCCCTACCACGGCAAGATCTACGACCCCGCATGCGGCTCTGGCGGGATGTTCGTGCAGTCCGCGCACTTCGTCGAGCGTCACCGCAAGGACCCGGGTGCCGAGCTGTCGATTTACGGCCAGGAGAAGACGAAGGAGACGGTCCGTCTGGCCAAGATGAACCTCGCGGTCCACGGCCTCGCTGGCGACATCCGCGAGGCGAACACGTACTACGAAGATCTCCACAACGCCGTCGGCAAGTTCGACTTCGTGATGGCCAATCCGCCGTTCAACGTCAACAAGGTCGACAAAGCGAAGCTCGAGGACGACAAGCGGTTTCCCTTCGGAGTTCCGAAGCCGGACAATGCCAACTACCTCTGGATCCAGGCGTTCTACTCGGCGCTCAATAACAGCGGGCGCGCCGGATTCGTCATGGCCAACTCCGCCTCGGATGCCCGGGGCTCAGAGATGCAGATCCGGCGCGAGCTGATCGAGGACCGCTGTGTTGACGTCATCGTGTCCGTTGGGACGAACTTCTTCTTCACGGTGACTCTGCCGGTAACGCTGTGGTTCCTCGATCGAGGCAAGCTCGGCACTCATCGCGAGAACCAGGTGCTGTTCATTGACGCCCGGAATGTCTATCGGCAGATCGATCGCGCCCACCGAGACTGGAAGCCCGAGCAGATCGAGTTCCTCGCGAACATCGTGCGGCTCTGGCGCGGGGAGGAGCCGGACTTCACGCAGGGCAGCCACGAGTCGGTGGTCGAGCACTTCCCCGACAACAAGTACGTCGATGTCGCGGGCCTCTGCGCTTCCGAAGAACTCGCCACGGTCGAAGCCAGTGGGTGGAGCCTGAGCCCGGGCAGATACGTGGCCCCGGCACCGTTCGTCGCACATCACGACTTCGAGACGCGAATCGCGGAACTCGGCGAGGAGTTCACGGCTCTCAGCGAGGAGGCTCAGCGGCTAACGATGGTCGTCAGGGACGTGCTAGGGGGCGTTGATGGTGGCTAGCGGCGAAGCCCCGAGGTGGCGACAGCTCACAATGGCGGACGTCATGGCGGAGTTCTACGACGGACCTCACGCGACGCCGCCTCCCGCAAATGAGGGCCCGGTTTACCTCGGGATCAGGAACATCTCCGAGGACGGACGCCTTGATCTGTCCGATATCCGGCACATCGATGAGTCGGACTACCCGAAGTGGGTCAGCCGTGTCGAGCCACGTGCCGGCGACCTCGTCTTCACCTACGAGGCGACTCTCCACCGTTACGCGATCCTGCCAGACGGGTTCCGCGGCAGTCTGGGGCGTAGGATCGCGTTGATCCGCGTCGATCCCGATGTCGTCGATCGACGATTCTTGCACTACGTGTTCCTTAGCCCGCAGTGGCGGCGGACGATCGAGCAGAGACTCAACATCGGATCCACTGTCGATCGGATCCCCCTGACGGAATTCCCGAATTACCCGATCGCGGTTCCTCCCCTCGACTATCAGAGGGAAGTCGTACACGCGCTCGGCGCGATCGACGACCTGATCGAGAACAACCGGCGCCGGATCGAGATCTTGGAAGAGACGGCTCGGCTGATCTACCGGGAGTGGTTCGTGCACTTCCGGTTCCCTGGCCACGAGGGCGTCGAACTCGTCGATTCCGACGGCGGCTCGATCCCCGAGGGTTGGTGCACCGAGACGCTTGCCGACGCGGCTCATCTCGTGATGGGTCAGTCGCCGAAGTCGGAGTTCTACAACGACGATGGCGTCGGACTGCCGTTCCACCAAGGTGTGACGAACTTTGCAAGCCGGTACCCCGAACACAAGAAGTGGTGTACGGAGGCGAACCGCATCGCTGAGCAGGGGGACGTCCTGCTGAGCGTTCGCGCACCCGTCGGTCGGATCAACGTGGCTCCGGACCGGCTCGTGATCGGTCGAGGCCTGGCGGCACTCCGGACCCGGCGAGGGTCGCAAGTGCACCTCTTCGAGACGCTTCGCGAGGTCTTCGCGGAAGAGGACTCCATGGGAGGCGGGACGATCTTCAAGGCCGTCACGAAGACGGACCTTGAGCGGATCATCGTCCTGCGTCCGCCAGCCGACCTGGTCTCATTGTTCGACGCTTCGGTTGGGCCGATGTTCGAGCTGGTTCAAAACCTGACCTTCCAGAACCGTGTACTGAGCCAGGCTCGAGGCCTCCTACTGCCGCGCCTGATCTCCGGGGACGTGTACGTGTCGGACCTCGACTTGGATCTCGAACCGGTAGCGTAGCGGTGGCCGGCGGACTGACCGAGGACGCGCTTGTCGAGCAGCCGGCGATGCGTCTGCTGCGGGACCTCGGTTGGGAGGTGGCCTCCGGATTTGATGAGGTCCTCGGGCCGGCTGGCACGCTCGGTCGTGACTCGCAGGCCGAGGTGGTGCTTGGCCACCGTCTCCGGTTCGCCCTGCGCGACATCAACCCCGGTGTCCCCGACGACGCCCTCGAGACCGCAGTCGAGATCCTCGCCCAGAGCCGTTCGGCGATGGACCGAGTAAGGGCGAACCGTGAGGTCTATCGACTGCTGCGCGACGGCGTGAAGGTCGACACCGATATCGACGGTCGGCGGGAGACGGTCACGGTCCGATACATCCATTGGGACAACGTCGAGGCGAACGACTGGCTCGCGGTGTCGCAGCTCTGGGTGACCGGCGAGATGTACCGGCGACGTGCGGACATCGTGCTCTTCGTCAACGGCATCCCGCTCGTGTTCGTCGAGCTAAAGGTGTCGCACAAGAACATGCGGCACGCCTACGACGACAACCTGCGCGACTACCGGGACACGATCGGCCAGATCTTCTGGTTCAACGCCTTCGTCGTCCTCTCCAACGGATCCGACACCAAGGTGGGCTCGACGTACGCGCCGTGGGATCACTTCGCCGAGTGGAAGAAGATCAACTCCGAGGGCGAGGTCGGGGTCGTCAGCCTGGAGACGGCGCTGCGCGGCACCTGCGACCGTTACCGGCTGCTCGACATCGGTGAGAACTTCATCACCTTCACCGAGCGGCCCGGCGGGCTCGTCAAAGCCGTGGCGAAGAACCACCAGTACCTCGGTGTCAACAACGCCATCGAGGCGCTGCACGCGGCGCGCGCCGAGAAGAGTTCGCAGCTCGGTGTGTTCTGGCACACGCAGGGCAGCGGCAAGTCGTTGTCCAACCTGTGGTTCACGCAGAAGGTCCTGCGGAAGTTGCCCGGCAACTGGACCTTCGTCGAGGTCACGGATCGGAAGGAGCTCGACGACCAGCTCTACGAGGACTTCGCCGACGCGGGCATCTTGACCGCTGGCGAGAACGTCCACGCCGAGACCTCCGAGCATCTCCGCGAGCTCCTCGGCCAGGATCATCGCTACGTCTTCACGCTGATCCACAAGTTCCGCCCGCCCGAGGCCGGCCAACCCATGCCGGTGCTGTCCGACCGCGACGACGTCATCGCCATCACCGACGAGGCGCACCGGTCGCAGTACGACCAGCTCGCGTGGAACATGCGCCAGGCCCTACCGAACGCCTCCTTCCTCGGCTTCACCGGCACACCACTGATCGCCGGCGAGGAGGAGCTGACCCGCCAGGTCTTCGGCGAATACGTCTCGGTGTACAACTTCCGGGACTCGATCATCGACGGCGCCACCGTCCCGCTCTACTACGAGAACCGCATCCCTGAGCTGCAGCTCGTTAACGAGGACTTCGACGCCGACCTCGAGGCGCTCTTGGACGACGCCGCCCTCGACCCCGATCAGGAGGAGGCGGTCGCTCGGCAGTTCTCCCGCCAGTACCACCTCATCACTCGCGCGGAGCGACTCGACGAGATCGCCGCCGACCTGGTCGAGCACTTCGTCGGACGAGGATTCCGCGGCAAGGCGATGCACGTCGCCATCGACAAGGCGACCGCTGTTCGCATGTACGACCTCGTCCAGAAGCACTGGGCGGTTCGCTTGGCGGCGTTCGAGACCGAGCTGGAAGCCACCCCCGAGCTCGAGCGCGCGCCCCTGGTCGAGACCATCGAGTTCATGCGCACGACCGACATGGCAGTCGTCGTGTCGCAGTCGCAGAACGAGGTCGCCGACATGGCCGACCTCGGCCTCGACATCGCCATGCACAGGAAGCGCATGAACGACGAGAACCTCGACTCGAAGTTCAAAGATCCGGCGGATCCGTTCCGGCTCGTCTTCGTGTGTGCCATGTGGCTCACCGGCTTCGACGCCCCGTCGTGCTCGACGATCTATCTCGACAAGCCGATGCGGAACCACACGCTGATGCAGACGATCGCGCGTGCCAACCGCGTGTTCCCGGAGAAGGACAGCGGGCTCATCGTCGACTACGTCGGCGTGTTCCGGAACCTCGAAGCCGCGCTCGCGATCTACGGCGCCTCGCGCGACGACGAGCGCACGCCCATCGAGTCCAAGGGTGCGCTCGCCGCTGACCTCGAATCGGCGCTCGCCGAGCTAGTTGAGTTCCTCGATGCCAACGACATCGAACTGACTGATCTCGAGGCGGCGAAAGGCTTCGAGTTCATCGCCCTCCAGAAGGCGGCCGTCGAAGCCCTCCTCGTCGACGACGCCACCCGCCGCCGCTACGTGAGCCTCGCCCGACGGGTGCGCACGATCTTCAAATCACTCCTGCCCGACCCAGCCGCCCAACTGGCGACGCACCGAGTCGCGGTGATCCGATCGCTTGCAGCGAAGCTCGAGTCGATCACCGAAGCACCAGACATCGACGACGTCATGGATGCCGTGAGCGAGCTGCTCGACCGGTCCGTCGGCGCCGAGGAGTACGTCATCCGCTCCGGGGGAGACGCGGGACCGCTCGTCGACCTCAATCAGCTCGACTTCGAGCAGCTTGCCCTCCGATTCGCTGGCAGCAAGCGGACCGCCGCCAAGCAGATCGAGCGCAACCTCGAGAAGCGGCTCGATGCCGCGGTCCGGAAGAACCCCACCCGGCTGGACCTCGCCGAACGCTTCCGTCGGCTCATCGACGAGTACAACGCAGGCACCCACAACCTCGAGGAGTTCCTGCGGCGGCTCAAGGCCATCAACGATGAGCTCACCGACGAAGAACAGCGCACCGTTCGTGAGAACCTGTCTGAGGACGAGTTAGCGATCTACGACCTCCTGACCAAGCCCGAGCCAGAGCTAACCGAGGCCGAACGCGCGCAGGTCAAGACGACAGCCAAGCGTCTGCTCGCCCACGTGTCCGAGAAGTTGGTACTCGACTGGCGCAAGCGACAGCACACGCGAGCCGCCGTGCAGGTCGCGGTCGGCGAGATCTTCGATGCCGACCTTCCCGAGGTCTACGGACCGGAGCTTTTCGACGACAAAGTGAGACGCGTCTACGAGCACATCTACGCCAGCTACTTCGACAGCGGCCGGTCGGTCTACACAGGCGCGGTCGAGGCACGATCAGCCGTCGTGCCGGTAGCGACGCTGCCCACGCTCGACGCCGTCGACGACCACCTCCTCGAACAAGCACGCAACGACCCTGCCTTGTTCGCTCGGCTCATGGAGGAGCTGTACGGCACCCGTGAGACGTGGTTCCGCTCAACGGAGGAGCTCCTCGCTTCCGACGAGACGCGGTCCGTCGAGTTCAAGCAGACGGCGCGATGGAACGTGAAGGAGCAGCGCAAGGACAAGACGATGGAGGAAGTCATCGTGAAGACGGTGGCTGGCTTCCTCAACGGCCCCGGTGGGACCTTGCTCATCGGCGTGACGGACGCTCGCGAGGCCATCGGGCTCGACGACGACTACGCACTCGTGAAGCCTCCGAACGCCGACGGTTATGTCCGGTGGCTCGACACACTCCTCGAGACGTCGCTCGGTCACAGCGGCGCGCATCGGGTTCAGATCCGTATCGACGTCGTCGCTGGCGGGGAGGTCTGTCGTCTGGACGTCCCCGCGAGCTCGCGGCCGATCTGGGCCAAGGGCAAGGACGGCGACGTCCTCTACGAGCGCCGCAACAACTCGACGCGCGTCGTCCCCGCCGACGAGGTCGAGGCGTTCATCGGCGAACGTTTCGGTCGGCCGTCGTAGGACCTCTCGGCGACGGCAGTCGGGCGACGACCGGAGAGGAGCCGAGCCACGAGATCCCGCGCAGCCGGCCCGATCTGTCCATCCCTTGTCCATCCACTCGGCCCGAATCGGTGGACATGCGCTCACCGGCTGGACCGCCGCACGACTCTGACCTGCGGAAACGCACTCAAGCCAACCAGACGGAACGACCCTTGAGGCCTTGCCAAGGTGAGGGTCGCGGGTTCGAATCCCGTCGTCCGCTCCACGAACGTGCTGGTCAGCCCCGGCTTCGGCCGGGGCTGCGTCGCGTCTGCGGAGGAGGTGCGGTCCGGGGCCGCTTCGCGATGTCCGTTGCCGGGGCACCGAGATGTACGTACGATCGCCCGTACAGGAGGGCCGAACCGTGAAGACGAAGGACCGCCGGCGGGAGTTCCGGCTGAGCGCCGAGGACGACCAGCTCATCAGCGAGGCGGCCGCGCTGTCGGGCGTGTCGTTCACCGGCTTCGTGCTGGACGAGGCGCTCGCTCGCGCCCGGGAGATCGTGGACGCCCATCGCACGATCACGCTCCCCGAGGACGCCTACCGGCGCTTCCTCGAAGCCCTCGACGCGCCTCCCGAGCGCAACCCCGCACTGGTCGAGTTGGCCGAGCGGGCCACGCGCTTCCGACGCATGTCGTAGTGCGCGTCGAACGCCTCGCAGAGCACCACGACCGCTCGTCGTTCCGCTGCGGCAACGAGGTCATGGACCGGTGGTTCTCCGAGCACGCGTGGACCGCCCAACGGCAGGACTCGGCGAGGACGTTCGTGCTCGTCGACGACGACGAACGCGTGCTCGGCTTCTACAGCCTCACGATGGGCAGCGTCGAGAAGGCGGCGGCGCCGACGCGACTCGTCCGCGGGATGCCGAGGCACCCGGTCCCGGTGGTCCTGCTGGCGAGGCTGGCCATCGACGAGTCGGCTCGCGGCCGGGGGCTCGGCAGCAGCCTGCTGTTCGAGGCGTTGCACCGAGCCGCGTTGGCCGCGGAGCACGCCGCGGCGCGCCTCATCGTGGTCGACCCCATCGACGACGACGCCCGCCGCTTCTACGAGCGCTGGGGCTTCCGCGCCGTCGACGGTGACCCGGGCGGGCGGCTGTTCGTCCGCACGCGCGACGCGCTCGCCTCGTTCCCGGGGGAGTACGGGCCGCCCGGGTAGCGGACGCGGCCCGCCGGGCTCACCGCGACTGGCCCGCCACGTCGGTGAGGCGGCGGATCAGGTAGCGGCGCTCGGCGGGCGACGTCGCCAGGGACAGCGCCCGGCGGTAGGCGTCGGCCGACTCGGCCTTGCGGCCGACCCTCGCCAGCAGGTCGGCCCGCACGGCGTGGTAGCGGTGGTGGTCCGACAGCGCCTCGCCGGCGCCGGACGACTCGAGCTCCGCCAGCCCGGCCGCTGCGCCCCGGGCCATCGCCACCGCCACCGCCCGGTTCAGCGCCACCACCGGCCCCGGCGCCACCCGCGCCAGCGCGTCGTACAGCCCCACGATCTCGTCCCAGTCGACCTCCGCGGCGGACTCGGCCTCGTCGTGGACGGCGGCGATGGCGGCCTGGAGCACGTACGGGCCCGGCCCCCGCCCCCCGGCGGAGGCGCGGCGCAGGGCCGACTCCAGCAGCGCCACCCCCTCGTCGATCTCGCTCCGGTTCCATCTCGACCGGTCCTGGAGGTCGAGCAGGACGAGGTCGCCGGCCTCGTCGAGCCGGGCCGACCGGCGGGCGTCGTGCAGCAGCATCAGCGCCAGCAGGCCCTGGACCTCGGGCTCGTCGGGCATCAGCGCGGCGAGCAGCCGGCCGAGCCGGATGGCCTCGGCGCACAGCTCCCGGCGGATCAGCGGGTCCGACGTCGTCGACGCGTAGCCCTCGGTGAAGATCAGGTACACGACGGCCAGCACGCCGGGCAGGCGGTCGGGGAGGAGGTGGTCGGGCGGCACGCGGAACGGGATGCCGGCGGCCCGGATCTTGTGCTTGGCCCTCGTCAGGCGCTTGGCCATCGTCGCCTCGGCGACGAGGAACGCCCTCGCCACCTCGGTCGTCGACAGCCCGCCGAGGGTGCGGAGCGTCAGCGCCACCTGGGCCTCGAGGGCGAGCGCCGGGTGGCAGCACGTGAACATCAGCCGCAGCTGGTCGTCGGCGACCGCGCTCTCGTCCACCTCCTCCACCGTCCCCTCGTCGTCGGGCGGCGCCCGGTCGAGCGCGGCCTGCTGCTTCTCGCCCCTCCTGGCCTCCCGGCGCAGGCGGTCGACGGCCTTGCGGCGGGCGACGGTCGTCAGCCAGGCGCCGGGGTTGTCGGGCACGCCGTGGCTCGGCCAGGTCTCCATGGCCGCGACGGTGGCGTCCTGGAGCGCGTCCTCGGCCACGTCGAAGTCGCCCACGAACCGCACGAGCGTGGCGAACACCTGCCCGGCGGTGCGCCGGAACACGGCCTCCAGCTCGCCGGCGGTCGGCGGGCGACCCCGACCGTGGCCCGGGCTCACCGCCGCACGTCGACGACCGGCCGCACCTCGACCACCCCCGTCCTCGCGCTCGGCACCCGGGCGGCGAGCTCGAGGGCGCGGTCGAGGTCGGCCACGTCCACCACGTAGTAGCCGCCGATCTGCTCGGCCGTCTCGGCGAACGGGCCGTCGGTGACCAGCGGCTCGCCGCCCCGTACCCGCACCGACGTGGCCGTGCCCGGCCGCTCGAGCTGCTCGCCGCCGACCAGCTCGCCGCTGGCGGCGATCTCCTGGGTGAACGCCGCGTACTCCGCCATCAGGCTCGCCTCCTCGGACGGCGACCGCTCGGGCAGCGTCCGGTCCTCGCAGATCATCAGCAGGTACTTCATCAGCATCGTCCTCCTCGGGATCGGTTGCCCCACTGACGAACGGGACGGCCCGGGATGGACAGGTCTACGCCCGGCGACGTACCTCGCGCCTACGCCGCCGGACGGATGTGCCGGACCGGCGCCCGGCCCTACCGTGAGCGCCATGGCGACGGCGCGCTCGACCACCGTGGACGCGGCCGTCGCCGTGGGCGCGGCGGCCGTGCTCGTGCTCGTCACCCACCAGATCCCCGTGGAGGGCGGCGACCGGGCCCTCGACGCCGCCGGCCACGTCGCCCTCGTCGCCGCCGGGGCCGCCATGGGCCTGTGCCGCCGCCGGCCCGCGGTCGCCGTCGGCATCGTGGCCGTCGCCCTCGCCGCCTACCTCGTCCGCGACTACGCCGGCGGGCCGATCTTCGTCACCGGCTGGGTCGCGCTCGTGGCCCTCGGCTGGCGGTCGACCAGGCGGACGGCGCTCGCCGGCGCGGTCGCGTTCTGCGCCGTGCTGCTCGCCGCCGCCACCGTCGACGGGGACGTCGCCCCGCTGCTCCACCTCGTGTTCGTGGGGTGGTCGGTGGCCGCCGTGCTGGCCGGCGACGCGCTGCGCTCGCGCCGCGAGCGCCTGGTCGAGCAGGCCGAGCGGGCTCGCAACGCCGAGCGGCTGCGCATCGCCAGGGACCTGCACGACACCGTCGCCCACGCCATGGCGACGATCAACGTCCAGGCCGGCGCGGCCGCCCACGTCGTCGACCGCCGGCCGGAGGCGGCCAGGGAGGCCCTCGCCGCCATCCAGCGGGCGAGCGGCGAGGTGCTGGACGAGCTGGCGACGATGGTCCGGGTCCTGCGGGACAGCGGCGAGGCGGGGGACCGGGCGCCCACGCCGGGCCTCGAGCGCATCGCCGACCTCGTCGAGTCGGCCAGGCGGGCCGACGTCGACGTCGCCTCGACCGTCACCGGCCCCCTCGACCGGGTGCCCGTCCCCGTGTCGACCGCCGCCTACCGGGTCGTGCAGGAGTCGCTGACCAACGTGGCCCGCCACGCCGCCGGCGCCAGGGCGACGGTCACCGTCACCGCCGGCGACGACGGCGGCCTCGCCGTCGAGGTCGCCGACGACGGGGGCGCCGGCCCGCCGCCGAGGGAGCGCGGGGCCGGCACGGGCACGGGCACGGGCACCGGCATCACCGGCATGCGCGAGCGGGCCGAGGCGACGGGCGGGACGCTGGAGGCCGGGCCCCGGCCGGGCGGCGGGTTCGTCGTGCGGGCCGATTGGCGGGGGGCGCGGTGATCCGCGTCGTGCTGGCCGACGACCAGCCGCTCGTGCGGGCCGGGTTCCGCATGCTCCTCGACGTCGAGGACGACGTGGAGGTCGTGGGCGAGGCCGGGGACGGCGAGGAGGCCGTCGCCCTCACCCGCCGGGAGCGGCCCGACGTGGTGCTGATGGACGTCCGCATGCCGGGGGTCGACGGGCTCGAGGCCCTGCGCCGCATCTCCGCCGACCCCGAGCTGGCCGCCGTGAAGGTCCTCGTCCTCACCACCTTCGAGCTCGACGAGTACGTGTTCGAGGCGCTGCGCCTCGGCGCGAGCGGTTTCCTGGTGAAGCACACCCAGCCGGCCGACCTCGTGCGGGCCGTGCGGGAGGTGGCCGCCGGCGAGGCGCTCCTGTCGCCGAGCGTCACCCGCCGCCTCATCGAGGCCTTCGCCGCCCGCCCGCAGCGGGCCGACACGACCCCCCGCTCCATGGAGGTGCTCACCGAGCGGGAGCGAGAGGTCGTCGCTCTCGTCGCCCAGGGCCTGACGAACGACGAGATCGCCGCCGAGCTGGTCGTCAGCCCGGCCACCGCCCGCACCCACGTCAGCCGGGCGATGGTCAAGCTGCACGCGAGGGACCGGGCCCAGCTCGTCGTCATCGCGTACCAGTCGGGCCTCGTACGACCGTCGACGTAGCCCGAAGAGCCGCCGCCCGGCGGACGACAGCGGGACCGGCCGGGCGCATGGTGGAGCCATGCCAGACACCACCCCGGCCGTCGCCGTCGACGGCCTCACCAAGCGCTACGGGCGACGGGTCGCCGTCGACGACCTCACCGTCGAGGTCCCGCGCGGCGTCGTCGCCGGGTTCATCGGGCCGAACGGCGCCGGCAAGACCACGACGATGGCCATGCTGCTCGGCCTCGTCCGCCCCACGGCCGGCACCGGGACCGTCCTCGGCCAGCCCCTCGACCACCCCGAGCGGTACCTGCGGGGGGTCGGGGCGCTCGTCGAGGGGCCGGCGCTGTGGCCGGCGCTGACCGGCACCGAGAACCTGTGGGTGCTCGCCCACCTCGGCGGCCACGACCCCGCCCGCGTGCCGGCCGTGCTCGACCTGGTCGGCCTGACCGACCGCGGGGACGACCGCTTCGGCGAGTACTCGCTCGGCATGAAGCAGCGGCTCGGGATCGCCGCCGCCCTGCTCGGCGACCCCGCCCTCCTCGTGCTCGACGAGCCGACCAACGGCCTCGACCCGGCCGGCGCGGCGGAGGTGCGCGGGCTCGTCCGCGACCTCGGCGCCGGCGGGCGGACCGTGCTCGTGTCGTCCCACGTGCTGAGCGAGCTGGAGCAGGCCTGCGACTGGCTGCTCGTCATCGACGCCGGCCGCCTCGTGTACGGCGGCCCGGCCGACGGCCTGCGCTCCGCCGGCCCCGAGATCGTGCTCGGCCCGGCCGACGGCGCCGACCTGCTCCGCCTCGCCGACGTCGTGAGCGGCGCCGGCGTCGACGCCGGCCGGCAGGGCGACCACCTCGTCGTCGTCGTGGACGGCCACGACCCCCACCGGCTCGCCGCGTCGCTCAACCGGGCGGCGGCGTCGTCCGGCATCGTCCTCGCCGAGCTCCACGTCCGGCGACCGACCCTCGAGTCCAGGTACCTCGACCTCGTGCGAGGAGGACGGCGATGACCACCACCGCACCGGCCCCGGTGGCGCCCGCGGCGACGACCGCCGGCGCCCTCGCCCGCACCTACCGGGCCGAGCTGGCCAAGCTCGCCCGCCGGCGCGTCGTGCTCGCCACGGCCGCCGTCACCCTCGTGTTCGCCGCCGGCGGGGCGGCCGTCGTGCTCGCCGCGGCCGAGCCCGCCGCCGTCGCCGGCCCTGGCCCAGGGCGCGGCCTCTCCGTCGAGGCGCTGGCCGCGGCCGGCGGGGGGACCGAGGTGTTCCGCACGGCCGTCTCGTTCACGGGGACGTTCCTGTTCGTCGTCTTCGCCGGCGCCATGGCGGCCGAGATGTCGAGGGGGACGATCAGGACCATGCTCCTGCGCCAGCCCCGCCGGCTGCCGCTCCTGGCCGGGAAGCTGGCCGCCCTGCTGACCTTCGCCGGCGCCACCTTGGCCGTCGCCGAGGCGGCCACCTGGGTCGCCGCCCGCGCCCTCGCCGGCGCGAACGGGGTCGACGCGTCGGCCTGGACGGGCGGCGCCGCGCTCGGCGCGGCGGCCGGCGACTTCGGCGCCGTCCTCGTGTGGATCGCCGGCTACGCGGTCCTCGGCACGGCCCTCGGCGTGCTGCTGCGCTCGGTGCCGCTCACCCTCGCCGTCGGCATCGCGTGGGCCGGGCCGTTCGAGCACCTCGTCCAGGACGCGTGGGGCCCGGCCAGCCGGCTGTTCCCCGGCCTGCTCCTCGAGGCGTTCGCGGCGGGCGGGACGACCGAGGTCACCGCGGCCAGGGCGCTCGCCACCGTGCTCGCCTACACGGCGGTCGCGGCGGTGGCGGCCGGCGCCGTGTTCGCCCGGCGGGACGTCACCGCCTGACGTGTGCCCGCGAGCGGCGGCGGGCAGAACGCCGAGGAGCGAGCCCAGGAGGGGATCCGATGAGCAACACCGAGACCGGCAACATCACCGGGACGAAGGACAAGGACTACAACATCATCTGGTTCACCGAGCGGTGCCTGAGCAACGCGCTGCGCCTGGAGACCTACATCCAGGACGCCGAGCGCGACGGGGACAGCGAGCTCGCCGACTTCTTCCGCCGGGCCCAGGCCGAGAGCCGCAAGGGCGCCGAGCAGGGCAAGCAGCTCCTCGCCTCCCGCCTCGGGCAGTCGGGCTGAACCACCGGCTCCACCAGGGGGTGCGATGCCCACGAAGAAGGAGGACCTGCCGGGGACGCTGAAGCGCTCCCCGGCCAAGGCCCAGCGCACCTACGCCAAGGCGCTCGACAGCGCCCACGAGACCTACGACAGCGAGGAGGCCGCCCACCGGGTGGCCTTCGCCGCGGTCAAGCACAGCTTCGAGAAGCAGGGCGACCACTGGGAGCCGAAGGACGAGAAGGGACCGTCCGACCCCCAGGCGGCCAAGGGTGGTGACGAGGCCAGGAGGAGCCGCACGCCGACCGGCGGCGGCAAGGTCGTCGGCACCACCAAGAAGGAGCTGATGGAGCAGGCCCGCGAGCTCGACGTCCCCGGCCGCTCGAAGATGAGCAAGGACGAGCTGACCGAGGCGGTCGCCAAGGCCAAGAAGTAGGCGCCGCCGCCCACCCCGCACGTCGGCCCGCGGCTGGTAGACGGCGGGCGGCGGCGGGTACCAGGTCGGGCAGCGATGACGGCGCTGGTCGAGCACGACGTCGAGATCCGGGTCGGCGACGGGGCGACGGTGCACGGTGACCTCGTCGTCCCCGACGGCGCGGCCGGCCTCGTCGTGTTCGCCCACGGCAGCGGCAGCAGCCGCCACAGCAGCCGGAACCGGGCCGTGGCCGACGCCCTCCGCGCGAGGGGCCTCGGCACCCTGCTCATGGACCTGCTGACGGCGGACGAGGAGCAGGTCGACCTGCGCACCCGGGAGCTCCGCTTCGACGTGGGGCTGCTGGCCCGCCGCCTCGTGGCCGCCGCCCGCTGGCTGGCCGGCCGGCCGGCGACGGCCGCGCTCCGCCTCGGCTACTTCGGGGCCAGCACCGGCGCCGGCGCCGCGCTCCTCGCCGCCGCGGCGGAGCCGGACCGGGTCGGCGCCGTCGTGTCCCGGGGCGGGCGGCCGGACCTGGCCGGCGAGGCGCTCGCGCACGTCACCGCGCCCACCCTGCTGATCGTCGGGAGCCGCGACCCCGTCGTCGTCGACCTCAACCGCGAGGCCTGCCAGCGGCTGGCCTGCGAGCGGTGCCTGTCGATCGTCGAGGGCGCCGGCCACCTGTTCGAGGAGCCGGGCACGCTCGAGGAGGTCGCCCGGCTGGCCGGCGACTGGTTCACCACCCACCTGACCGCGGACGAGGGGAGCGGGCGATGAGGAGCGACGACGCCGCCGTCGACGAGGTCCGGGCGCTGGCCCGGCCGCTCGACGGCCCGGCCGACCTCGACCCCCTGCTCGACCGGGTGGGCGACGCCCGCTACGTGCTGCTCGGCGAGGCGTCGCACGGGACCTCCGAGTACTACCGGTGGCGGGCCGAGCTGACCCGCCGGCTGATCGAGGAGCGGGGCTTCTCGTTCGTCGCCGTGGAGGGCGACTGGCCCGACTGCTTCCGGGTGAACCGGTGGGTGAAGGGCCGGGCCGAGCGGGACCGGTCGGCCCGGGACGTGCTGGGCGCCTTCGAGCGGTGGCCGAGGTGGATGTGGGCCAACGAGGAGGCGGCCGAGCTCGTCGCCTGGCTGCGCGACCACAACGCCGCCACCGGCCGGTCGGTCGGCTTCTACGGCCTCGACGTCTACTCGCTGTGGGACTCGATGCGGTCGGTGCTCGACTACCTCGACCGCAACCAGCCCGACGCCGCGGAGGCGGCGCGCGCCGCCTTCCGGTGCTTCGACCCCTACGGCGAGGACCCGCAGCGCTACGCCTGGGCGACGAGGATGCTGCCGGCCAGCTGCGAGGACGCGGTCATCGACGTGCTCGTCGAGGTCCGCCGGCGGTCGGGCGCGGTGGACGGGGAGCCGGAGGCCGAGCTGGACGCCGTGCAGAACGCCGAGGTGCTGGCCGGCGCCGAGCGCTACTACCGAACGATGGTGCGGGCCGACGGCGAGTCCTGGAACGTGCGGGACTGCCACATGGTCGACACCCTCGACCGGCTCGTCGCCTTCCACGGCCCGGGCGCGAAGGCCGTCGTGTGGGAGCACAACACCCACGTCGGCGACGCCCGGGCGACGGACATGGCGAGGCACGGCATGGTCAACGTCGGCCAGCTGGTCCGGGAGCGCCATGCCGGCGAGGGGGTCGTGCTGGTCGGCTTCGGCAGCCACCGGGGGACGGTGATCGCCGCCGACCGGTGGGGGAGCCCGGCGCGGCGGATGGACGTCCCGCCCGCGCCCGGCGGCACGCACGAGGACGTGCTGCACGCGGCCGCGCCGCCCCGCTCGCTGCTCGTGTTCGGCGAGGACCGCTCGGGGCCGTGGCTCGGGCGGTCGCGCGGGCACCGGGCCATCGGCGTCGTCTACCGGCCCGGCGCCGACCGCTACGGCAACTGGGTGCCGACGGTCATGGGCGCCCGCTACGACGCCTTCTGCTGGTTCGACGAGACCGAGGCGCTCCACCCGCTCCACGCCGAGCCGGCCGTCCACGGCGCGGAGATGGAGACCGCGCCCTGGAACAGCTGACCGCCCGCCCGTACAGTCGCCCCATGACCGTGCACGACGACGCCGTGGCGATGGCCGGTGACCTGGTGGAGCTGCGGCGCACCCTGCACCGCCACCCCGAGATCGGCCTGAACCTCCCCATGACCCAGGAGCGGGTGCTCGGCGCCCTCGACGGGCTGCCGCTCGAGATCACGACCGGCCGGTCGCTGACCTCGGTGGTCGGCGTGCTCCGGGGCGGCCGGCCGGGGCCGACCGTCCTCCTCCGGGGCGACATGGACGCGCTCCCGGTGACCGAGCAGGTCGACGTCGACTACCGGTCCGAGGACGACGCCACCATGCACGCCTGCGGCCACGACCTGCACACGACGATGCTCGTCGGCGCGGCCGAGCTGCTGTCGGCCCGCCGCGAGGAGCTGACCGGCGACGTGGTGTTCATGTTCCAGCCCGGCGAGGAGGGGTGGGACGGCGCCGGCTACATGATCGAGGAGGGGGTGCTGGACGTCGCCGGCGAGCGGCCGGCGGCCGCCTACGCCATCCACGTCGCCTCGTCGATGTGGCCCCGCGGGATGTTCGTGACCCGGCCGGGGCCGATGATGGCGGCGTCGGACGGGCTGACCGTGCGGGTGAAGGGCGCGGGCGGCCACGGGTCGGCGCCCCACCGGGCCAACGACCCGGTGCCGGCGGCCTGCGAGATGGTGCTCGCCCTCCAGACCATGCTGACGAGGCGCATCGACGCCTTCGACGTCGCCGTCATCACGGTCGGCAGCTTCCACGCCGGCACCAAGGCCAACGTGATCCCCGAGGACGCCACCTTCGACGCCACCATCCGGACGTTCGACTCGGCCGTGCGGGACCGCATCAGGTCGTCGGCCGTGCGGATGTGCGAGGGGATCGCCGCCGCCCACGGGCTCGAGGTCGACGCCAACTACAAGACCGAGTACCCGCTCACCGTCAACGACGGGACCGAGGCGGCGTTCGCCGGCGAGGTGGCCGCCGAGCTGTTCGGCGCCGACCGGTTCGCCGAGATGGAGCGCCCGCTCACCGGGTCCGAGGACTTCTCGCGGGTCATCGAGGCGGTGCCCGGGGCGATGCTGTTCCTCGGGGCGACGCCGCCCGACCGCGACCCGTCGGTGGCGCCCAACAACCACTCGCCGCACGCCGCCTTCGACGACGCCGTGCTCGCCGACGGCGCCGCCCTCTACGCGGAGCTGGCCCTCCGCCGGATGGCCAGGGGCTGAGCCGGCCCGCCGAGCCGTCCGGGCCTGCGGAGCCCGCCGACCGGACCGACGGCGTGGTGCCCGGCGACGCGGGCGAGCCGCTCGAGGCGGCTGGGCGCGCCGACCGGCCGGACGCGACCGGGCCTGCCGGGCGGGCCGGGCGGGCCGACGGGGGCCGCGCCGATCGCGCTGCCGGGCGGGCCGGGCCGGCCGGCGACGGGGCGGGCGGGGCGGAGGTCACCGGGCCCGCCGGGCGAGCCGGAGTCGACCGGGGCGACGGGGCGGTCGAGCGGGCCGGCCCGCCGGGCGACGGGAGCGCCGCGCCGGCCGAGGCGGCGGGGCCGTGGTTGACGCGGGGGGTCGTCGGGATCGGGACGGCGAGCTTCCTCCAGGACGTCGGCCACGAGGTGCCGACGTCGCTGCTGCCGTCGTTCCTCACCTCGACCCTCGGGGCGCCGGCATCGGCCCTCGGGCTGGTCGAGGGGGTGGCCGACGGCCTGGCCGGCCTCGCCCGGCTGGCCGGCGGGCCGCTGGCCGACGACCCGGGACGCCGGCGGGCCGTCGCCGTCGGCGGCTACGCGTCGACCGCCGTCCTCTCCGGCGCCATCGGCGCGGCGGCCACGCCCCTCCAGGCCGGCGCGCTCCGGGCCGGGGCGTGGGCGGCGAGGGGCCTCCGGTCGCCGGCCCGCAATGCGCTCCTCGCCGAGGTCAGCCGGCCCGGCACGTACGGCCGGGCCTACGGCTTCGAGCGGGCCATGGACAACCTCGGCGCCATCGTCGGCCCGCTCCTCGCCATCGCCCTCGTCGCCGCCGTGGGCGTCCGGGCCGCCATCGGGCTCTCCGCCATCCCCGGCCTGCTCGCCGCCGTCGCCATCGCCGACGCCGCCCGCCACGCCGCCCCGGTCGCCCGCCAGCCCGGCCGGCCGCCCCTGCGCATCCGGGTCCGGCCCGTCCTCCGCGGCGACCTCGGCCCGGTCATGGCCGGCATCGCCGCCTTCGAGCTCGGCAACGTGGCCGCCACCCTGCTGATCCTCCGGGCCACCGAGCTCGTCGGGCGGGACGAGGCGCTCGGCCTCTACGTCGCCTACAACGCGGCCGCCACCGGGTGGAGCGTGGCCGCCGGGCGGGCCGTCGACCGCCGCGGCCCGCTGCCCGTGCTCGTCGCCGGCGCCGGGCTGCTGGCCGCCGCCTACGCCGGGCTGGCGGCCGGGCCGGCGTCGGTGGCCGGGCTGGCCCCCTGGTTCCTCCTCGCCGGCCTCGGCATCGCGTCGGCCGAGACGGCCGAGCACGCGGCCGTCGCCGCGCTGGCGCCGCCCGGCCTCCGGGGCTCGGCGTTCGGCCTCGTGGCCGCCGTCCAGAGCGGCGGCAACCTGGCCGCCAGCGGCGTCGCCGGCCTGCTGTGGACGGCCGCCGGCCCCGGGGTGGCCTTCGCCTACGTCGCCGCCTGGGCGGCCCTCGCCGTCGCCGTCCTCGGCGCCGTCGCCGTCGGCCGGAGGCGGGCGGCCGCCGGTCCCGCCCGGGTCGGGTAGGACGGGGAGGACGTCGACGAGACCGGAGGACGGATGGCCGAGGTGGACCGGGACGGAGCACGAGCGCCGGTGAGGGGTGGGGCGTGAGGCGCCGCACCGCCGTCGCCGCCGGGTTGGCCGCCGTCGGCGCCGGTGCCGCCGCCGTCGTCGCCGCCCGCCGCCGGCGCGCCGTCGACGACGCCATCCCCGCCCTCGAGGGCGGGACGGAGACCACGGTCGTCACCACCGACGGCGCCGCCCTCCACGTGCACGTCGCCGGCCCCGAGGAGCCGGACCGGCCGACCGTCGTCCTGTCCCACTGCTGGACCGGGAACATGGACACGTGGGCGCCGGTGGCCGCCCGCCTCGTGGAGGACGGCTACCGGGTCGTCCGCTACGACCACCGCGGGCACGGGCGGTCCACGGCCCCCGAGGCGGAGGTGGACGTGAGCCGCCTCGGCGCCGACCTGTGCGAGGTGCTGGAGGCGGTCGACGCCCGCGACGCCGTGCTCGCCGGCCACTCGATGGGCGGCATGACGGCGATGGCCTTCGCCGTCGACCACCCCGACGTGGCCAGGGAGCGCCTCCGGGCGCTGGTGCTGGTGGCCACGTCGTCGGGCGCCCTCGCCCGCGTCCCCATGTCGGCCAGGGTGGCGCCGGCCGTGGTCGCCTCGCCGGTCGTCGAGCGGGTCCTCGGCTCGCGCCCCGGCCACGTGCTCGTCCGGGGGGTCCACGGCCGCCACGCCGGGCGGGCGGCGCTGCTGGCCAGCCGGGACGCCTTCGTGGCCACGGCCGCGACCGTGCGGGCGTCCCACCTGCGCGCCCTGCTCGGCATGGACCTGCGGGACCGCATCCGTTCGATCGGCCTGCCCACCACGGTCGTCGTCGGCAGCCGCGACCTCATGACCCCGCCGTCGCACGCGCGGGCGATCGCCGCCGCCATCCCCGGTGCCCGCCTGGTCGTCGTCAAGGGGGCCGGCCACATGCTCCCGTACGAGGCGACGGCGGAGGTGGCCGACGCCATCGCCGCCGCCCACCGGCGCGCCGCCGCGGCCGGGCCGGTGCCGGCCTGAGGTGGTAGGCACGGCGGCGTGAAGCTCGCCACCCTGCGCACGCCCGAGGGGCCGCACGTCGTCGTGGTCGACGGCGACGAGGTGGCCGACGTGACCGCCGCCGACCCCCGCCTCGGCCCCGACGTCGGTGCCGTGCTGGCCGGCGGCGCGCTCGACGCCGTCGCCGCCGCGGCCCGGCGCGCCCCCCGCCACCCGCTCGACGAGGCCCTGCTCGGCCCGCCCGTCCTCCGGCCGCCGAAGTTCCTCGCCATCGGCCTCAACTACGCCGACCACGTCCGCGAGTCGGGCGGCGAGCCGCCGCCCCACCAGGTCTGGTTCAACAAGCAGTCGACGTGCGTGACCGGCCCTCGGGACCCCATCCAGGTGCCGGTCGTGTCCACCAAGGTCGACTACGAGGGCGAGCTCGGGATCGTGATCGGGCGGCGCTGCCGCCACGTCCCGGCGGCCAGGGCGGCCGAGGTCGTCGCCGGGTTCTGCGTGGTCGACGACGTCAGCGTGCGCGACTGGCAGTTCCGGTCGCCGACCTGGACGATGGGGAAGTCCTTCGACACCCACGGCCCGGTCGGCCCGTGGGTCGTCACCACCGACGAGCTGGGCGACCCGCACGGCCTCCGCCTGCGCACGTGGGTGAACGGCGAGCTGCGCCAGGACGCGAGGACCGACGACCTCATCTTCGACTGCTGGGCCATGGTCGAGCACCTCACGACGGCGTTCACCCTCGAGCCGGGCGACGTGCTCGCCACCGGCACGCCGGCCGGCGTCGGCTTCGCCATGGACCCGGCCAGCTGGCTGGTGCCCGGCGACGTCGTGCGCATCGAGGTCGAGGGGGTCGGCACCATCGAGAACCCGGTGGAGGCCGAGCCGCCGCCCCTGGCCGGCGAGACGTCGGCCGACAGCGCGGTGCCGGCCGGCAACGGGGGGCCCTGAGCGTCAGCTCCGGTCGACGGCGGCGAGGATGGCGTCGGCCAGCTCGGCCGGCCTCGTGAACTGGGGCCAGTGGCCGGTGGGCAGGTCGACGTACTCGACGTCGCGCAGGGCCGCCAGCTCGGCGACGTAGGGGTGGCCGGCGGCGATCCACTCGCGCAGCTGCTCGCTCGGGAACTCGCAGGCGATGACCGTTGCCGGCACGTCGTAGCGCCGCTCGTCGGACAGCACCTGCGGGTCGCGGGCCACGCCGGCCGGCTGGGGGACGGCCCTGGCCCGGAAGGCGGCCCGCAGCTCGTCGTCGAGGTCGCGCAGGTCCTCCTCGTCGAACGCCGACCAGTCGGGGAGCGGGATCTCGCCACCGGCCTCGGGCAGCTCGTCGTTGATCGAGCCGCCGTCGCCGAGCGGGCCGGAGTCGACGTACACCACCCGGGCCACCCGGTCGGGCCGGGCGTCGGCGACGGCGTGGGCGATGGCGCCGCCCCCGGAGTGCCCGACGAGCACGACCGGCCCGTCGGCCTCGTCCACGGCGGCGACGACGGCGTCGACGTGGTCGCGCAGGCCGATGCCGGCTCGGTCGGCGTCGGGCGACTCGAGGCCGGGCAGGGTCAGGGCGCGCACGCGGTGGCCGGCCCGTTCCAGCACCGGGGTGACGCCGTCCCACGACGAGGCGTCGAGCCAGAAGCCCGGGATCAGCACGATCTCCATCGGGCCGACGCTAACGCCGGGCGACGTAGAGGGCCTGCGCGCAGCGGCCGACCCGGCCCCGCTCGTCCCAGATGGCGGCCTCAGCCCACCCGGCGCCGGCCGGGCCGAGCGTGGTCGACGCGTCGATCGCCACCCACTCGCCGACCGGCGGCCGGGCCAGGTGGATGGTGAGGTCGACGTTGACGAACAGCCAGTCGGCCGGGTCGACCACCCAGGACAGCCCGTTGGCGAAGTCGGCGGCCGCCGCCACCCGCTGCACGGGCGACGGGCCGTCGCCGTCGAGCACCGGCCGGGTCAGGCGGAACCAGGCGGTGGCCGGGCCGGGCGCGTCCGGCCGGCCCTGCACGGCGCGGACGTCGACCCCGGTGAGGTGGAAGGCGTCGCCCTCGGTGGCGCCGAAGCCCCAGCGGGCCCTGGGCGCCTCGAGCGGGCCGGGGAAGGTCGGCGGGCCACCGTCCGCCGCGGCGTCGGCCGTGTCGCCCCTGCGCACGGCCACGGCGGACAGGGCGATCAGCACGTCGCCGGCCACGAGCAGCTCGGCCCGCGCCCCGCACACCCGCCGGCCCGGCCGGGTCACCTCCACGCGCAGGTCGGCCGGGGCGACCGGCACCGGCCGGTTGACCTCGTAGGCGAGGCGGACGACGTCCATGCCCTCGGGGACGGCGGCCTCGACGGCCCCGGCCAGCAGGGCGGCCGGGGCGCCGGCGTGCTGGCTGCCCGGGTCCCACGGACCCGTCGTGTGGCCCGACGGCACGACCCGCCCGTCGACCCGCCGGTAGAGCGGCTCCTCGCTCGTCACCCCGGCAGCTTGCCAAGTCCGCGGGCGGCGCCCGTCAACCGAGCAGCTTGCCGAGGATGCGGGCCAGGGCCGTCGCCTCCGCGTCGGTCAGGCGGTCGAAGGCGGGGAGCGGGGTGGTCAGCACGTCCCTGGCCTTGTCCCTCGCCGCCCGGCCGGCCGGGGTGAGGTGGACGAGCTTCACCCGCCGGTCGGTCGGCGACACCTGCCGCTCGACCAGCTCCAGGTCCTCCAGGTGGTCGACCAGGCTGGTGACGTAGGAGGCGTCGCAGCGGAGCTGCTCGGCCAGCCACCGCATCGCCGGCGCCCGGTCCTCGTCGAGGTGCATGAGCGCCTTGAGGGCGCCGGGGTGGGGAAGCCCCGCGGCCTCGACGGCCCGGTGGAGCTGGGTGTGGAGCTCGTCGCTGAACCACAGGCGGGTCAGGGCGCCCCAGGCGGCGCGGGCCGACTCCTCCTTCGAGGCCACAGGACCAGCGTACCGCCGATCCGTTGAGCGAAGCAAACGGTTGACATCACTCAAGCATCGGCGCGAGGGTGACGGCCATGGACGCTCCCGCCATCCTGGCCGAGGGCCTCGTCAAGCGGTTCGGGAAGGTCGTGGCCCTCGACGGGGTCGACCTCGCCGTGCCGCCGGCGACCGTGCTCGGCCTGCTCGGCCCGAACGGCGCCGGGAAGACCACCGCCGTCCGCATCCTGACCACGATCATCCGGCCCGACGCCGGCCGGGCCTCGATCCTCGGCCACGACGTGGTCGCCGACGCCGGCGAGGTGCGGTCCCGCATCGGCCTGGCCGGCCAGTTCGCCGCCGTCGACGACAACCTGACCGGCCGGGAGAACCTGATCCTGGTCGGCCGGCTCACCCACCAGCCCCGCCGCTCGATCGTGCCGAGGGCGGGCGAGCTGCTCGACCGCTTCCGGCTGGCCGACGCCGCCGACCGGCCGGTGAAGACCTACTCGGGCGGCATGCGCCGCCGCCTCGACCTCGCCGCCGCCCTCGTGCACCGGCCGCCCGTGCTGTTCCTCGACGAGCCGACCACCGGCCTCGACCCCAGGAGCCGCCTCGACCTGTGGGGCGTGATCGAGGAGCTCCAGGCCGAGGGCACGACCCTGCTCCTCACCACCCAGTACCTCGAGGAGGTCGACCGGCTGGCGGACCGGATCATGGTCGTCGACCACGGCCGGGTCATCGCCGAGGGGACGGCCGCCGAGCTGAAGGCCCGCCTCGGCACCACGATCATCCACGTCGAGCTGGCCGGCCCCGGCGACGTCGACCAGGCCAAGCACGCGCTGTCCGACGTCGGCCCCGTGGACCTCGGCGACGACGACCGGACCGTCGAGGTCAAGGTGGCCGACGGCGGCCCTGCCCTGCTCGCCACCGTCCGCCGCCTCGACGCCGCCGGCCTCGAGCCGGCCGCCCTCACCGTCCGCGAGCCGAGCCTCGACGACGTGTTCCTGACCCTGACCGGGCGCCCCGCCGAGGTCGCCGACGACGACGAGGAGGAGGACCGCTGATGGCCGCCGTGACCGCCCCCGCGGCCGTGCCGACCGTGGAGCGCCGCTCGGCGCTCGCCACCGCCCTGGCCGACACCGCCGCCGTGACCTGGCGCAACCTCAAGGCCATGTCGAGGACGCCCGAGGTGATCGTGTTCAGCACGATCCAGCCGGTGATCTTCGTGCTGACCTTCCGCTACGTGTTCGGTGGCGCCATCCGCACGCCGGGGTTCGACTACGTCGACTTCCTGATGCCCGGCGTGTTCGTCCAGACGGTCGCCTTCGGCTCGATCAGCACCGGCATCGGCCTGTCCGAGGACCTGCACAAGGGCATGATCGAGCGCTTCCGGTCCCTGCCCATGGCCCGCTCGGCGGTGATCGCCGGCCGCACCGTCGCCGACCTCGTCCGCAACGTCGTCGTCGTCCTCCTGATGATCGGCGTCGGGTTCGCCGTCGGCTTCCGAGTCCACACCGGTCCGGTGCCGTTCGCCGCCTCGATCCTGCTGCTGCTGGCGTTCTCGTTCGCCCTGTCGTGGGTTTTCGTGCTGATCGGCCTGCGGGCCCCGAACGCGGAGGCCGCCCAGGCCGGCTCGTTCCCGATCCTCGCCCTGCTCGTGTTCGCCTCGTCGGCCTTCGTGCCCAAGGCGACCATGCCGGGCTGGCTCCAGGCCTACAACGACGTGCAGCCGGTGTCGGTCACCGTCGAGGCGGCCAGGGCGCTCTCGATGGGCGGCCCGACGAGGGGCTACCTGCTCGGCGCCATCGCCTGGGCGATCGCCATCGTCGCCCTGTTCGCGCCCCTCGGCGTGGCCAGGTACCGCCGGTCCACCTGAGGCCGGCGGTACCCTCCGGCCGGTGTTCTTCCGCCAGTACCAGCTCGGCTGCCTGTCGCTGTTCAGCTACCTGGTGGGGGACGAGACCACGGGGCGGGCGGTCGTCGTCGACCCCCAGCGGGACGTGTCCGGCTACCTGGCCGACGCCGAGGCCGCCGGCCTGCGCGTCGAGCGGGTGATCGAGACCCACTTCCACGCCGACTTCCTGTCCGGCCACCTGGAGCTGGCCGCGGCCACCGGCGCGGCGATCTCCTACGGCAGCGAGGCCCGGCCCGACTTCCCGATCGAGCCCCTCGCCCACGGGCAGCGCCTGTCCCTCGGGCAGGTGACCCTCGAGGTGCGCCACACCCCGGGCCACACCCCGGAGTCGATCTGCGTGGTCGTCCACGAGACGCCCGACGGGCCCCCGTGGGCGGTGCTCACCGGCGACACCCTGTTCGTCGGCGACGTGGGCCGGCCCGACCTGCTGTCCTCGGCCGGGTGGACGGCGGAGGACCTGGCCCGCCGGCTCCACCGGTCGCTCCACGAGGAGTTGCTGTCCCTGCCCGACGCCACGAGGGTCTACCCGGCCCACGGAGCCGGCTCGGCGTGCGGCAAGGCCATGTCCGACGCCGTGTCGTCGACGATCGGCGAGCAGCGGCGGCTGAACTACGCCCTCCAGCCGATGACCGAGGACGAGTTCGTGCGGGTGGTGACCGAGGGCCAGTCGGTGGCGCCGGCGTACTTCTCGTACGCCGCCGAGGCCAACCGGCGGGAGCGCCGGCTGCTGGACGAGGGGTCGGCCCCGCCGGCGCTCGGGGCCGAGGACGTGGTCCGCCACCAGGCCGAGGGGGCGGTCGTGCTCGACGGCCGGTCGCCCGAGGCGTTCGCGTCCGGGCACCTGCGGGGCTCGGTGAACGTCGGCCTGGACGGCCGCTTCGCCGAGTACGCGGGCGACGTCGTGCGGCCGGGCGACGCCGTCGTCGTCGTCGCCGACGCCGGCCGGGTCGGCGAGGCCAGGGTGCGGCTCGCCCGCATCGGCTTCGACCGGGTCGTCGGGGCCGTGCCCGACGTCGAGCGGCTGCTGGCCGAGCGGCCCGACCTGGCCGAGCGGGCGCCCCGGCTCGGCGCCGCCGACCTGGACGGCTGGCGGCTCGACGAGCCCGACCTCCAGGTGGTGGACGTCCGCAACCCGGGCGAGCTGGAGAGCGGCGTCGTGCCCGGCGCGGTGACGATCCCGATGCCCCGCCTGCTCGACCGGCTGGGCGAGCTCGACCCGGCCCGCCCGACCGTCGTCTACTGCGCCGGCGGCTACCGGTCCTCGATCGCCGCCTCCGTGCTGCGGGCGAGGGGGTTCGGCCGGGTGGCCGACGTGCAGGGCGGGTTCGCGGCCTGGCGGGCGGCCGGGCTGCCGGTCGAGCCGGCCGGCGCGGCCGCCCGCTGAGCGGCCCGCTCGCTACGCCACCTCGTCGGCCCGCTTGAGCAGCTCGGCCACGCCCTCGAGGATGCCGTCGCAGAGCACCTGGACGTCGGGGGCGTGGTCGAAGTCGCCGGTCACCCCGAAGCTGACCTCGCCGGCGTAGGAGAAGATGGCGACGCCGACCCGGATGTGCCCGGCGATCGGCACGTACGGGAAGGCCCGCAGCATGCGCCGGCCGCAGATGTAGAGCGGGGTCTGCGGGCCGGGCACGTTCGTCGTCACCGTGTTCAGCGCCCGTTGGGGGAGCCGGAAGGCGAGGCGGGTGCCGAGGGCGAGGAGCATGGGCGGGGCGAAGCCCGACAGCGAGGTGAGGGCCTCGCCGGCCATGGCCTGGCGGGACTCCTTCAGCCCCTTCATCTGCTCGCTGACGGCCGACAGCCGCTCCACCGGGTCGTCGATGCCGACCGGGAGCGAGGCGAACATGGCCGACACCTTGTTGGCCAGGGTGTTGTCGCCGACGGCCTTGCCGGTCACGTCCCTCGGCCGCAGCGACACGGGCACGAGCGTGCGCACCACCCGGTCGACGGGCTCGCCCCTCGACAGGAGCAGGTCCCGGAACCCGCGGGTGATGACGGCGAGGACCACGTCGTTGAAGGTGCCGCCGAGCGCCCGGCGGATGGCCTTGATGTCGTCGACCGTCGTCGACGCCCACGCGTAGCGGCGGTGGGGGCCGATGGGCCCGTTGAGGGTCGAGTGCGGGGTCGGGCGGGCGAGGCCGGCCGAGGCCGACACGCCGGCGGCCACGTCCCGCACCTGGGCCACGAACTGGCGGGGCACCCTGGTCGCCGAGCGCACGGCCCTGAACTGCTCGTACGGGCTGCGGGCCAGGTCGATGACGGCGCCGGCGGCCAGGGCGACCCTGGTCGGGGCCGGCTCGGGCTCCCACGGGTCCTCGAGGCGGGGCGGCGGCTCGGGCGAGGTGTCCATGACCACCGAGAGCAGGTCGGTGCCCGACACCCCGTCGACCATGCAGTGGTGGGTCTTCGACAGCACCGCCCAGCGCCCGTCCTCCAGGCCCTCGACCATCCAGAGCTCCCACAGCGGGCGGGCCCGGTCGAGCTGCTGGGACATGACCCGGCCGACCAGGCGGCGCAGCTCGGCGTCGGTGCCGGGCGGCGGCAGGGCGGTGTGGCGGACGTGGTACTCGATGTTGAAGTGCTCGTCGTCCACCCACACCGGCCGGCCGAGGTCGAAGGGCACCGACCGCACCACCTGCCGGTAGCGGGGGACGAGCGGCAGCTTCGCCCGCACCATCGCCACCACGTCCGCGTAGGCGGGGGCCGGGCCCTCGAACAGGGCCACCGAGGCGATGTGCATGTGGTTGACGCCGTCCTCGATGTGGAGGAACGAGGCGTCGAGCGGGCTCATCCTCTCGACGGTCATGGGACCCCCTCTGCTCGTCCTGCCCGCTGGCCTACCCACGGGGGCGGCCGGGTCAGCCCACGACCGGGCTGCGCCGCTCCAGCAGGACCACGTCCCGCCACCGGCCGTCGAGGCGGCCGAGCCGCTCCCTGACGCCGACCCGGCGGAACCCGCAGGCCTCGTGCAGCCGGATGCTGGCCTCGTTCTCCGGGAAGATGCCGGTCTGGATCGTCCACACGCCGGCCGCCTCCGTGGACGCCACGAGCGCCTCGAGCAGCGCCCGGCCGACCCCCCGGCCCCGGTGGTCGGGGTGGACGTAGACGCTGCCCTCGACCACCCCGGCGTAGGCGCACCGATCCGACACCGGGCTGGCCGCCACCCAGCCGACGACGGTGCCGTCGGCGTCCCTGGCGACGAAGCGGTGGTCGGGCAGGTGGGCGGCGTCCCACGCCTTCCACCCCGGCACGTCGGTCTCGAACGTGGCGTGCCCGGTGGCGATCCCGGCCGCGTAGATGGCCCGGACGGCGGGCCAGTCGCCCGCTTCCATCCCCTCGACGGCGATCGCAGCCCGCACGCCGCGATCTTGGCCGATCAGCGGGCGGCGCTGCCCTCGATGATGGCGCCGGCGGCGACCGGGCTGGCCTGGGCCGGGGCCGCGGCGGCGACGGACGCCTCGGCCTCCTCGAGCCGGACGGCGCCGTGGGCCGTCGTCCGCAGCGGGATCTCCTTCAACAGCCAGGCGACGCCGAAGCCGACGACCAGCAGCGGGACGGCGAGCAGGAACACGTCGGTGATGGCCGACGCGAACGCGCCGACCACGTCGCCGCGGACGGCGCCGGGCAGGGCGTCGAGCGACTCGGGGGTGATCGAGGTCGGGTCGAACGCGCCCCGCACCGACGGGGGGACGGTGGCGGCCAGCTCGGCGCTCAGGCGGGCGTTGAACAGGGCCCCGAACAGGGCGACGCCGATCGAGCCGCCGACCGAGCGGAAGAAGCTGACCGACGCCGTCGCCACGCCCAGGTCGGCCACCTGCACCGAGTTCTGGGTGGCGAGCACGAGGATCTGCATGACGAGGCCGATGCCGATGCCGAGCACCGCCATGTACACGCCGGACACGATCCGGCTGGTGTCGGGGCCCATGGTCGACAGCAGGACCATGCCGACGGTGGCGACGGCCATGCCGGCGATCGGGAAGCGCTTGTACCGCCCGGTGCGCGACGTCAGCTGGCCGGCGACGACCGACGCCCCGAGCAGGCCGAGCATCAGCGGGAGGAGCAGCAGCCCGGAGTTGGTGGCCGACACGCCGCCGCCGACCTGGAGGAACAGCGGGAGGTAGCTGATCCCGCCGAACATGGCGACGCCGACGATGAAGCTGACGACCGTCGACACCGAGAAGACCCGGCCCTGGAACAGCCGGAGGGGGAGCAGGGGCTCGGGGGCCCGCCGCTCGACGACGAAGAACACCGCCAGCAGGGCGACCGAGGCCACGGACATGCCGACGATGGTCGGCGAGCCCCACTCCATCTCGGTGCCGCCCCAGGTCGTCACGAGCACGATGCAGCTGATCGCCGCGGTGAGGAGGGCGGCGCCGACGTAGTCGATGCGGGCGCCGGCCCGGCGGGCGGGGGCGGGCAGCGCCACCATCGTGACGAGCAGGGCGGCGATCCCGAGGGGCAGGTTGACGTAGAACACCCAGCGCCAGGAGAGGTTGTCGGTGAAGAACCCGCCGAGCAGCGGCCCGGCCACGCTGGACGCGCCGAACAGGGCACCGAAGTAGCCCTGGTAGCGGCCCCGCTCCCGGGGGCTGACGACGTCGGCGATGATCGCCATGGCCAGCACGATCAGGCCGCCGCCGCCGAGCCCCTGGACGGCCCGGAAGGCGATGAGCTGGCCCATCGAGGTCGACGCCCCCGACAGGGCGCTGCCGGTCAGGAAGATGACGATGGCCGCCTGGAATAGGCGCTTGCGGCCGTAGAGGTCGCCGAGCTTGCCGTAGAGCGGCGTGGAGACGGTAGCGGCCAGCAGGTACGCGGTCACCACCCAGGAGAGGTGGTTGAGGCCTCCGAGGTCGCCGACGATGGTCGGGAGGGCGGTGGCCACGATCGTCTGGTCGAGCGCGGCGAGCAGCATGCCGAGCATGAGCGCGCTGAAGACCACGAGGATCTGGCGGTGGCGGAGGGCGCCGGGCGGGGCGTCGGTGATCGTGGTCATCGTGCTCATCCGTGGAGGGCGGGGACCGGCGCGGTGAGGCCGCCGGCGACGTGGGCGAAGGCGTCGGCCAGGAGGTCCTGGACCGAGGGGGACCGGTCGGTCGCCTGCCAGTGCTCGACCGCCACCCGCATGGCGGTGAGCCCGACGGCGACGACGAGCGCGGGGTAGACGCTGGTCCTGGGGTCGAGGCCGCAGCGCTCGGCGACGGCGGCGACCAGCTCGCGCTCGATGGCGGCGAACCCGGCGACGTAGCGGGGGAACAGGGACGGGTGCTCGCGCACGAGCCGCATCCGCAGGCTCCAGTCCTCGGCCCGCTCGTCGAGGCTGCGCGACGCCTCGGTCAGGGTGGCCAGCAGGGCGTCGAGGGGCGCCTCGTCGGCCGGCCGGGAGGCGAGCCGCCCGGCGGCCTCGACGGCCCGCTCGGGGTCGACGCCGAGGATGGCGTCCTCCTTGGTGGCGAAGTAGTTGAAGAAGGTGCGGGGCGACACGTCGGCGGCCCGGCTGATCTCGTCGACGGTGACCGCGTCGGGCCCGCGTTCGGCGGCCAGGCGCAGCGCGGCGGCCGACAGCGCCTCCCTGGTGGCGATCTTCTTGCGCTCCCTGCGCCCCGGCTCCTCGTGCACGGAGCAACGGTACCCGAAGTTGCAGTCACTGCAACATTGCATTCGCTGCAACAGTGGCCCCGGCCCTTGACCCGGCTCCGGTGATAGGCAACCCTAACGGGCCATGCGCGGTCGCTCGCCGTCGTGCCCGTCCGCCGGCCTCCGGCGGGTGGCCTGGGTCGTCGTCACCGTCGACGGCTCCGGCGTGCACGCCACGGCGGGCGGGGTCACCCACCGCCTGCCGCGCACGGTGCCGATCACGATGCGCGAGGCGCACCGCCTGGTCGCCGAGGGCGTCCCGGTCGTCGTCCGCCGCGCCGCCTGACCGACCCCCGCCTGACCGACCGCCGCCCGCCCCGCCGCGGGCACCCGTCGCGCCTCCCCGTCCCCCCGTGGGCCGTCCACGCCCGCGTCTGGGCGGGGCCCCGGCGGCCGACCGCCCCGCCGTTCGTGCTCGTGCACGGCCTCGTCGTCTCCAGCCGGTCGACGGTGCCGGCCGCCCGGGCGCTGGCCCGGCTGGCCCCGGTCGCCGCGCCCGACCTCCCGGGGTTCGGCCGCACCCCCGGTCCCCGTCGCGCCCTCGACGTCGCCGGCCTGGCCCGCACCCTCGCCCGCTGGGTCGACGCCGCCGGGGCGGGACGGGCCGTGCTCGTCGCCAACTCGCTCGGCTGCCAGGTCGCCGTCCGCCTCGCCGTCGAGCGCCCCGGCCTGGTCGCCGCCCTCGTCCTTACCGGCCCCACGGGCGACCCGGCCGCCCGCTCGCCGTGGGGCCACGCCCGCCGCTGGCTGGCCGACGTGCCGCGCGAGCGGCGGTCGCTCGCCGCCGTGGTGGCCGCCGACCTCGTGGCGAGCGGGCCCCGCCGGGCCGCCGCCACCTACGCCGCCATGCTGACCGACGAGCCCGAGCGGGCGCTGCCGTCGGTCGCCGCGCCGGTGCTCGTCGTGCGGGGCGAGCACGACACGGTGGCGCCGCCGGCCTGGGCGGCCGAGGTCGCCCGCCTGGCGCCGCGGGGCCGCACGGCGACGGTCGCCGGCGGCGCCCACACGCTCGTCCACGGCTGGCCCGGCGGCCTGGCCGCCGCCGTCGCCCGCTTCCTCGCCGACGAGGGCCTCACCGGCCCGTTCCCGGGCCCGGGCGCGCCGCCGGCCGCCCCCTGACCCCGGCGGGGGGCGGGAGCGGCCGGCCGGGTGCGCGGCGGCCAGCGGCTAGCCCTGCCCCTCGACCGCCTCCCGCAGCTCGTCCTTGTCCATCGTGGAGCGGCCCTCGACGCCGGCCTCCTTGGCCCGCTCGTAGAGCTCCTCCTTGGTGGCGTCCTCCGGCACCGAGCCGCCGGCGCTGCCGGCCGCGGCGGCCGGGTCGTCGGCGCCGAGGTCGACGCCGGCCTGGAGCAGCTCCTGCTTGCGCTGCTCCACCCGGGCGCCGAGGTCGTCGAGCTGGTCGCCCGCGCCCTCGCGGAGCTTCGGCCAGGCCTCGTCCTCCTCCTCCTGCACGTGGTGCTGGACGGCGTCCTCGAGCTGGCGCATCAGCTCGCCGAGCTGCGGGTCGCCGGTGGTGAGGCTCTGGATCTGGACGATCAGCTGCTTGGCCTGGTCGTGCTCCTCCTCGGCCTCCTGCTCGAGGTCGGCGTCGATCCGCTCGAGGACCGGGTAGACGACCTCCTCCTCGACCGCCGCGTGGACGGTCAGCTCCTCGCAGATCTGGTCGACGACCGCCGGGTCCTGGGTGGACCGGAACTCGGCGAACAGCTGCTCGACCTCGCGGTGGTCCTGGTTCAGCAGGGTGATGACGTCGGCCATGTCAGGACGCCTTCCTCGACGTGATGACCCGCTCCACGGCCTGGCGGGCCGTCGTGAACACCCGGTCGAAGGCGGCGACGGGCATCCCGAGCAGGGCGTTCAGCGGCGGCTGGTCGGGCTGGAAGGGGTGGGGACGGGTGGGCGCGGTCGCCCTCGCCTTCTCGAGCGCCTCGCCCATCTCCTGGAGCTGCTCCTCGGTGAGCGCCTCGCGCACCATCGGGAAGAGGTCCTCCTCCTCCTCCTTCACGTGGTGGCGGACGTTCTCGATCAGCACGGTCATCTTCGGGCGGAAGCGCTCGGCGGTGGGGAGGATCTTCTCGAGCTCGGTCAGCATGAGCTTGACGGCGTGGTGCTCCTCCAGGCCCTCGAGGACCTGGTCGGCGAGGTCGGCGTTGGCCTCGCGGACGCCGGGATAGAAGACCAGCTCCTCGATGACGGCGTGGACCGACAGCTCGCGGAGGATCTGGTCGCGGAGGTCGGCGAGGGTGGCGGCGTCGTCCCGCGGCGTCTGCTCGAACCGGGTGAAGAGGTCGTCGACGGTTCGGTGGTCTCGTTCGAGAACGGTGAGTGCGTGCACGTCAACCGGCTACCCCTCGTCCGGCGAGGCCAATCGCGCCACGGGTCTCGGGGACAGCGAGAGCGCGCACGCGACGCCGGCGATCGTGCCCTTGGCCGCCGCCACCTGGACGAGCTGGGGGCCGGGCGTGATGTCCCCGGCGGCGTAGACGCCCTCGACGGTCGTCTGCTGGTCGGCGTCGACGACCAGGCACTCCTCCTCGGTCCGCTCGCAGCCGAGCGGGTCGGCCAGGTCGTCCTTGCGGTCGTGGGCGATCGAGAAGAACGCCAGCTCGGCCCGGACCTCCCGGCCGCCGCCGAGCGCCACGCCGGTCAGCGCCCCCGGCCGGCCGGTGAACCGGGCGGCGACGTCGTCGACGACCTCGACGCCGAGCTCGGCCAGCCGGTCCCGGTGCTCGTCGCCGGCGGCGAAGCCCCGCCCGTCGGTGACGACGGTGACCGACGACGCCCACTCGGTGAGCTCGGCGGCGAAGCCGGCGATGTGCTCGTCCCAGCCGAGCACGGCCACCGGGCGGTCCCTCGCCTCGTACCCGTCGCAGCTCGGGCAGTGGAACACCGACGTGCCGTAGTGGTCGAAGAAGCCGTCGACGTCGGGGAAGCGGTCGGCCACGCCGTTGGCGAGGACGACGCGCCGGAAGCGGCACGGCTGGCCGTCGATGTCGGCGACGAACGCCCCGCCGTCCCCGTCCCGCCGGACGCCGTGGACCCGGCCGATGTGCAGCCGCACGCCGTAGCGGCGCAGGGCCTCCCTGCCCCTCGCCCGCAGCTCGGCGGGGTCGATCGGGTCGGCGCCGAGGTAGCCGTGGGTGAGGTCGGTCCACCGGTTCCTCGGGCGCTCGTCGTCGACGACGACCGTGCTCCGGCGGTAGCGGCCGAGCCAGGTCGCGGCGCTGAGGCCGGCCGGGCCACCGCCCACCACGAGGACGTCGGCGTCGAGATCCGTGCGGGGCATGGGGTTGCGATTACCCGGCGGGCCGTCCGGGCAGTACGTCAGGCGATGACCAATCCGCAGCAACCGGAGCTCGGGCGCAGCGGCAGGGGCGCGACCAGCGAGGGGTCGGCCAAGGCCAAGGCGTCCAGCGGGCCGCCGCCGACCACCGGCGCCATGGGCCCGATCCCCGAGGACAACCTCCCCGGCCATCACCCCGAGCACGAGCAGGACAAGCCGACCGGTCCACCACCCATCCCGCCCCTCGTCGACGAGGGGTCGGCCGACCGCGACGGTGCCCGTGCGAACGGCGCAGGCCGCAACGGGCGCGGGCCCGATGGCGGCGGCGGGCGCGAGCAGGCCGCCGAGACGACCGTGGAGGCGCCGGCCCGGCCGTCGGGCGACGCCGTGCGGGTGCGGTTCCCGTTCGCCTTCGAGTGGACGGTCGCCCCGGTCGCCGCGCTGTTCGGGGCCACGCCGTTCTCGGCGTGGGTCGACGTGGACGGCGACTCGGTCACCATCCGCTACGGCCTGTGGTCCCTGCGCACGTCGCTCGACAACGTCGACGCCGCCGAGCGCACCGGCCCGTACGCCTGGTGGAAGATCGCCGGCCCGCCGCACCTGTCGGTGGCCGACCGCGGGGTCACGTTCGCCACGTCCACCAAGGGTGGCGTGTGCATCCGCTTCCGCCGGCCGGTCCGAGGGGCGCTGCCGTTCGGGCTGCTGCGCCACCCGGCCGCCACCGTGACGGTGGACGACCCGGACGCGCTGATCGAGGCCCTGACGGACGGTGGGTGACGCCCGGGCGGGCACCGGGGCAGAATGGTCGCCAGCGGAGGGGAGCTGGACCATGGGCGAGGGGGCGCCGGAGCAGCTGGAGATCGACGTGCAGCGGGGGCCGGACGGGCCGGTCGTCGTCGTGCGCGGCGAGCTGGACGCGTACACCCTCGACCGGCTCTCGGCCTGCCTCGCCAGGGTCGTGCCCGAGGCGGCCGGCAGGGAGCTGGTCCTCGACGTGCGGGACCTGTCGCTGATCGACTCGCTCGGCCTTGGCCTGCTGATGCGGACCCAGCAGGAGCTCGAGGCGAGGGGCGGCG
>DASWMK010000248.1 GCA_036399815.1 Acidimicrobiales bacterium | reverse complement strand
TGCCGGACGGCACGGTCGAGGAGGAGCACGGCCGGTCCGGGGTCTACGGGCCGGCCAGCCACCTCTACCGCCTCCACCCGCCGACCGCTTGGACGGCGGTCGAGGGCCCGGCCGCCCACCACGCCCTCGACTGCACGAAGGTCGACGACGTCGACACGAGGTGGCCGGTCGCGCTCCTCGTCAACGACGACGTGGCCATCGCCTACCACCGGCGGGTCGAGGGCCGGCCCGAGTTCCTCCGCGACGCCGACGGCGACGAGCTCCACTTCGTCCACGCCGGCCGGGGGCTGCTCAGGACGGAGTACGGGCCGCTGCGCTACGGGCCGGGCGACTACCTGCTCGTGCCCCGCGGCACGACGTACCGCTTCGAGCTGGACGAGCCGACCGAGACGCTCGTGATCGAGGGCAGGGGGCTCTACGAGCTGCCCGAGCGGGGCCTGCTCGGGCGCCACGCGCTGTTCGACCCGGCCGTCGTCGAGGTGCCCGAGGCCGAGGCGATCGAGGAGGAGGGCGACTTCGTCGTCGTCGTGAAGCGGGACGGCCGGGACACGGTCGTGCACTACCCGTTCCACCCCTGCGACGTGGTCGGCTGGAAGGGCGACGTGGCCCCGCTGCGGCTGAACGTCGAGGACTTCCGGCCGGTGACCTCGCCCCGCTTCCACCTGCCGCCGTCGGTGCACACGACCTTCGTGAACGAGGGATTCGTGGTGTGCACGTTCGCGCCGCGGCCGATGGAGGAGGACCCCGACGCGCTGCGGCTGCCCTTCTACCACCGCAACATCGACTACGACGAGGTCATCTTCTACCACTCGGGGGAGTTCTTCTCCCGGGCCGGGATCGGGGCGGGGATGCTGACGTTCCACCCCCACGGCCTGCACCACGGCCCCCAGCCGGCCGCCGTCGAGCGGGACCGCGCCGCGGCCGCCGCGCCGACCGGCGAGCGGCGGATGGCGAAGGAGTACGCGGTGATGGTCGACAGCCGCCGCCCCCTCCACATGACCGAGGCGGCCAAGCGGGTCGACGTCGAGGGCTACGTCCTCAGCTGGGCCAGCGGCACCGGCGACGCCTGACGACCGCCGCCACCCGGGGCGGCGGATCACGGCGAGCGAGGTGAGAGCGAAGCTCCACGCCGTCCTCGACGACGTCGAGGCGGGCGAGGAGGTGGAGATCACGAGGCAGGGTCGCTCGAGCGACCGGGCCACCGCTGCCATCGAAGGGGACCGACGAGCTGGCCGTCGCCGCCGGCGGCCGCATCACGGTGCGCCCGCCGCTGCGCCGCTGGCTGGACGACCTGTCGACGGTCGTGCGGACGGTCCCGATCTCGCCGGCGGTCGCGGCGACGGCCGCCGGGCTGTCCGAGGCGTTCCTCGCGACCCGGCCGATCGGCTCATCTACGCCACCGCCGTCGAGCATGGGCTCCCGCTCGTCACGAAGGACCAGCGCCTCCGCCGCCCCCGCCGGGGCGGCGCCGCGACCGTCTGGTAGGGCGTGCCACACTGAGCGGGTCCGGTCGGCCGGCCACGGGGGACGGGGGGCAATGGCGCTTCCGCTGAGCGAGTCCGCGCACGTCGATCCGTTCCCGCGGGACCACCTGCCGCCGGCGGACGAGTGGCCGGACCTGCGCTTCGACCTGCCCGAGCTGCGCTACCCCGACCGGCTCAACTGCGCCACCGAGCTGCTCGACCGCACCGTCGCCCGCATGGGCGGGGACCGCCGGTGCCTGGTGAGCGACAGCGCCACCTGGACCTACGCCGACCTCCTGGCCCACGCCAACCGCATCGCCCACGTGCTGGTCGACGACCTCGGCGTCGTCCCCGGCAACCGGGTCGTGCTCCGGGCCCCGAACAACCCCGAGCTGGTGGCCTGCTGGTTCGCCGTGCTGAAGGCCGGCGCCGTGGTCGTCACCACGATGCCGCTGCTGCGCCGGGCCGAGCTGGTCCCGATCTGCGAGCGGTCCCTGCCGAGCGCGGCGATCTGCGACGACCGCCTCCTCGACGAGCTCCGGGCGGCCGCGGCCGGCGGCCTGCCGGTGCTGCCCGTCTCCGAGCTGCTCGACCGGGCGCCGTCGAAGCCGGCGACGTTCGACGACGTGCCGACGGCGGCCGACGACGTCGCCCTCATCGCGTTCACGTCCGGCACCACCGGCGCGCCCAAGGGCTGCATGCACTTCCACCGCGACGTGCTCGCCATCGCCGACACGTTCTCGGCCCACGTCCTGCGCCCCCGGCCCGACGACCTGTTCTGCGGCAGCCCGCCGCTCGGGTTCACGTTCGGGCTCGGCGGCCTCGTCGTGTTCCCGATGCGGGTCGGCGCGGCCAGCCTCCTGCTCGAGCAGGCCGGCCCGCCCCAGCTGCTGGAGGGCATCGCCCGCCACCGGGCGACGATCTCGTTCACCGCGCCGACCGCCTACCGGGCCATGGTCCGCCTGCTCGACGGCGACGCGCGCGACCTGTCGTCGCTCCGCACCGGCGTGTCGGCCGGCGAGGCGCTGCCGAAGGCCACCTGGCACGCGTTCCACGACGCCACCGGCGTCCCGCTGGTCGACGGCATCGGCGCCACCGAGCTGCTGCACATCTTCATCTCGGCCTCGGGCGACGCCATCCGCCCGGGCTCCACCGGCGTACCGGTCCCCGGCTACGAGGCCATGGTCGTGGACGACGACGGCGAGCCGGTGCCGGACGGCGAGATCGGGCGCCTGGCCGTGCGGGGCCCGACCGGGTGCCGCTACCTCGCCGACGAGCGCCAGCGGCGGTACGTGCAGCGGGGCTGGAATCTCACCGGCGACAGCTACGTCCGCGACGCCGACGGCTACTTCTGGTTCCAGGCCCGCTCCGACGACATGATCATCTCGGCCGGCTACAACATCGCCGGCCCCGAGGTGGAGGACGCCCTGCTCCGCCACCCCGACGTGGCCGAGTGCGCGGTCGTCGGCGTGCCCGACGAGGAGCGCGGGAGCATCGTCAAGGCCTACGTGGTGCTCGCCGACGGCGTGCCGGCGACGGCCGACACCGCCGCCGGCCTCCAGGACTTCGTGAAGAAGGAGATCGCGCCGTACAAGTACCCGCGGTCGGTCGCCTTCCTCGACGCCCTGCCGAAGACCCAGACGGGCAAGCTCCAGCGGTTCAGGCTGCGGGAGCTGGGCTGACCGGGAGGCCGGCGCTCGCCCGCACGGCCGCCTCCGTCCAGTTCACCAGCCGCCAGCCGTCGTCGGCGAGGAGCCGGTCCCTGAGCCGCCCGCAGAGGGCGACGAACGCCGCCTGACGGGTGGCCGACCACCGCCGGGCGGCGGCCGCCAGCGAGCCGTGGAGGACGTTGCCGACCCGGTACCGGGCGCCGAACCCGTAGGCGACCGGGGCGACGGAGCCGTCGTCCTCGACGACGAGGGTCGTCAGCCAGTCGCCCAGGCGGGCGGCCTCGGGCGGCGCCGTCGCGTGGACGAGGTCGGGCCGCTCGGCCACCTCCCGGCGGTGGAGCAGGTCGAGCTGGACGTGGACGCGCGCCCCGAGCCGGGCCCGCAGGGCGGCGACGACGACGAACGCCCGGCCGAGCGTGGCGGCCGACGGCACCAGCCCGTCGCAGCCCTCGCCCCGGCCGGCCCGCTCCAGGGGGTGCACCTGGAGGAGGGAGGCGCCCCGGTCGACGGCCAGGTCGGCCACGTCCTCCAGCTGGTCCCAGTTCTCCTCGGTGAGGGTGACGATGAGCCCGAACGGGATCCCCGCCTCCCGCAGGACGGCCGTGCGCTCGACGACCTCGGCGAACGCCCCCCGCCGCCCCCGCATCCGGTCGTGGGTGGGGCCGATCCCGTCGACGCTGACGGCGACGGCGCCGATCGACCGGGCGCAGCGCTCGAACCGCCGGCTGCCGACGAGCAGGCCGTTGGTCGTCATCGTCGTGGCCAGGCCGGCGTCGCGGGCGGCGGCGAGCAGGTCGGGGAGCGGGTCGTACAGCAGCGGCTCCCCGCCCGACACGGCCAGCACGCCGTAGCCGAGGCGGGCGGCGTCGGCCGCCGCGGCCTGGAGCGCGCCGACGGGCAGCGCCGCGGTCAGCCCGGGCTCGGAGCCCGAGTAGCAGTGCGCGCAGCGGAGGTTGCAGCGCAGGGTCGGGTGGACCTGGAGGATCGACGGTGTCACCCCGACACCTCCGCGGCCGGGGCGCCGGTCAGCGGAAGGTGAACCGGGCGAAGAAGATCTCGGGGTCGACGATCCCGAGCGGGAACACCTCGAGCTCGTCGAGCCGGGGCGAGCCGAGGAGGTCCGTGACCGCGCCGACCTCGTCCTTCCCGACGACCGTCTGGACCTCGACGAGGTCGGGCCAGGGGATGCCCTTGGTCAGCACCCGGACGGGCAGGCGCCGCTGACGGAAGCCGGCGACGAGGTCGACGAGGCGGCCGATCCGGTCGTCGTCCATCTTCGCCGAGCGGAGGATCTCCGCCACCCTGGCGGGGACCGGGTCCTGCGAAGCGCTCGCGTCATCCATGGCCGTTCCCCCCTTTGGGCCGGCAACGCGGCCCTCGTCCACCTTGGACCCCTCGCCCCTGGCTGTCAACGGCCGGCGGCGCGCCCGGCCGTGCCACACTGCACGGGTTGGTCGACCACGGCGTGCGCCACGAGGGGACGGGCAACCCACGGCCCGGGCAGGGCGCGGCGCGGGTCGCCGTCGTGACCGGCGCCAGCCGGGGGATCGGGCGGGCCGTCGCCCGGCGGCTGGCCGCCGACGGGCTGCTGGTCGTCGCCGTCGGGCGGGACGAGGCGGCCCTGAAGGAGACGGCGACCACCGACGAGGAGCGCATCTCGACGCTCGCCTGCGACGTCACCGACGAGGAGCAGGTGGCCGAG
>DASWMK010000247.1 GCA_036399815.1 Acidimicrobiales bacterium | reverse complement strand
TGCTCGACCGCCGCCGCCACACCGCCGGTGACGAAGGTGAACCGCAGATCGAGGCGGACCTGGGCCGGCGGCGAATGCGTCACCACGAAGAACGGCGGCGTGGCCGCCAGGCCGGCGCCGTAGCCCATCTCGTCGTTCCAGCCGCCCGGGCCGTCGACGATGTCGAACAGCCGGCGGCCCATGATGACCGCCCCCGAGCGCTCCACCGCCTCCCGGAGCACCGCCGCGTCGACCTCGTCGTCGCTGGCGAGGGCCCACTCGTGCAGGGCCTCGCCGCCCGCCCCGAGCCCCTGCTCGTTGCTCGGGTCGGGCCCGGTGACGAACCCGTCGAGCGAGATCGAGATGTCGGCGATGACCCTGGTCACGAGAAGTCCGGGGTGGCGGAGTGGGGGTCCTCGCTGCGGCCCTTCGGCTCCTCCCACTCCTCCTGGCGCCCGAGCGCGGTGAGGTCGAGGAAGTAGTACGAGCCGCCGGTCGACTCGAGCCCGCGCGCGTACTGGGAGTACGTGTGGAACACCCGGCCGTCGACGAGCAGGAAGCAGCTGAGGCCCGGCATCTCGAAGGGCTCGTCGCCGCCGAACGGCGTGCCCATGGCCTCGTACTCCTCCTTGGTCCGGTAGTTGTACTCCACCGGCCGCTGCGACCCGTCGACGGTGACGCCGAAGTCGAGGTTGAAGGTCGTCCCGTAGGACGAGTACCAGGGGACGTCCCAGCCCTTCCGGGCCTTCCAGCGCTCCAGCTTCTCGAGGGGCGCCCGGGAGACCATGGCGTAGGTCGTGTCGCGGGCGTGGAGGTGCGCGAAGAAGCCGGGGGAGAGCTCGTCGGTGCCGGCCGAGCAGCTCGAGCAGCCCTCGTCCCAGCTGGGGTCGAACATGAAGTGGTACAGGATCAGCTGGCGGCGGCCGTCGAACAGGTCGGCGAGGCCGACCTTGCCCTCGGGCCCGTCGAACACGTAGTCCTCGGTCACCTCGACCATGGGCAGGTTGCGCCGCTCGGTGTTGAGCGCGTCCCGCCGGCGGGTCAGGTCCTTCTCCTTGGCCAGCAGCTCCTTGCGGGCCACGAGCCACTCCTCGCGGGTGGCGATCCTCGGAAGCGTCACTGCTCTCCTCCCTCCGGCGGCTGCCAGTCGGGGTCGCGACCGGCGACGCCGAGGACCCGGCGGAACAGCGGGGCGTCGTCGGGGATGGGGATCTCGGGGCCGAAGATGCCCTCGAGGCCGAGGCTGCGGAAGTACGTGACCTGGTCGAAGACGACGTCGAGGCCGGGACCGTCGTAGTCGTACGCCCGGCCCGTGGCCCTGGCGAGGTCCCACCCGTGCAGCAGGAGCTCGTCGAGGGCGACGATGCCGGCCACGGCGCCGGGCAGCTCGACGCCGCCGGCCGCCGTCGTGCCCGTCCAGGCGCCGGGGTCGTCCCAGGCCCGGGCGAGGGCCATCACGTCGCCCGGCAGGCGGGCCTGCCAGTCGGGCGCCAGGTTGGCGGCGTCGCCCGGCCCGGCCGCCGGGAGCGGGTCCTTGACGGCGGCCGCCCGGAAGGCGGCGGCCGCGCCGGCGACGTGGTCGAGCAGGTCGCCGACCGTGTAGTCCTCGCACGGGGTCGGCCGCCCGAGGGCGTCGGCGGGCAGGGTGGCCACGAGGTCGGCCATGCGGCGGGCCGCCGGTCCGAGGTCGACGGGGGAGATCGTCATCGCAGGAGTGGACGGGACGGCGCCGCCGAACTCATCGGTCGCCGGCGCCGCCTCGTCCGGGCTCGGGGTGCCGCTCACCCGGCGAGCAGGTCGTCGAGGCGCTCGTAGCTCTCGCGGACGCCGTACTCCATGCCGCTCGCCAGGAACGCGTCGCGGGCCTCGAAGGAGTCGACGAGCGACGTCGCCGTGAGGCGGGTGCGCCCGCCGCCGAGGTCCTCGAACACGACCCGCTCCAGGGCCACGCCGTCGGGCTCGGCCTCGTAGGTGAAGGTCTGGACGATGACCTCGGACGGGCGGACCTCGTGGAACGAGCCGTGGAAGGCGAACTCCTCGCCGTCGCTCGTGTGCAGGTAGCGGTAGGCGCCGCCGGTGCGGCAGTCCCACCGGTCGATGCGCATCTCGTGGCGGCGGGGGCCGAGCCACCGGACCACGAGGTCGGGGTCGACGTGGGCCCGGAACACCTTCTCGGGCGGGGCGTCGAACTCGCGGGTGATGCGGATGGCGGGGACGGTCGGGTCGGCGGTGATCTCGGTCTCGCGGGTGCCGGTCATGGTCACGTCGGTGCTCCTGTGTCGGGTGGTGCGGTGGGCTCGGGGTCGTCGGGCATCGACTCGAGGAGGGCGTCGAGGCGGCGGTACCGCTCCTCCGCCTGGCGGCGGTAGCGCTCGATCCACGCGGTCATCAGATCGAGCACCTCCGCCTCCAGGTGGACGGGGCGGCGCTGGGCGTCCCGGCGCCGGCTCACCAGGCCGGCGTCCTCCAGCACCTTCAGGTGCTTGGAGACGGCCTGGACGGTCACGTCGTACGGGGCGGCCAGCTCGTTGACCGTGGCGTCGCCGTCGGCCAGCCGGGCGACCATGTCCCTGCGGATCGGGTCGGCCATGGCCGAGAACGCCCGGGACAGCGGGTCAGCCGCCACGCCCTCCTCCTCCAGTGCGCTTGTTCAACCGTTTGGTTGACGACACCGTACGCCGGGCGGTCCCCCCTTGTCAACCGATCGGTTGAATGCGAGGCTGCCGGGCATGGACATGCGCCTCGAGCTGATCGTGCTGCCCGTCACCGACGTCGACCGGGCCAAGGCGTTCTACGAGCGGGCCGGCTTCCACCTCGACGTCGACCACCGGGGCGGGGACGACTTCCGGGTCGTGCAGCTGACCCCGCCCGGCTCGTCCTGCTCGATCACGATCGGCAAGGGCGTCTCCCCTGCGGAGCCGGGCAGCTACCGCGGCCTGCACCTCGTCGTCGACGACGTGGAGGCGGCCAGGGAGGAGCTGCTCGGGCGGGGGGTCGAGGTCGGCGAGGTCTTCCACTTCGGGCCCGAGGGGCAGGTGAGCGGCCCACACCCCGGCCGGGACGACTACGCCTCGTTCGCCGCCTTCGACGACCCCGACGGCAACGCGTGGCTGCTCCAGGAGGTCGGCCACCGCCGCGTGTGACGGCCCGCCCGGCGGGGCAGACTGGGCGCAACCGAAGGGGAGTATCCCTCGCGGCCCACCGTCAGCACGGCGATGACGCCCGGTGCGGCCGGCTCCACGGAGCGGAGAGACCTTCGGCTCGACGCAACCGAACCGTCAGCCGAAGGAGCACCCGTTGGACGTCGCCCTGTGGGCCTGGGCCGCCGTGGTCGCCGGCATCCTCGCCGCCCTCGCCCTCGACCTGTTCGTGTTCCACCGCCACGCGCACGCGGTGTCGGTGCGGGAGGCCGCGGTCACGAGCGCCATCTGGGTCGCCGTCGGCGTGGCCTTCGGCGTCGGCGTGTGGGCCTTCGCCGGCGGCGACGCGGCCGGCCAGTACTTCGCCGGCTACCTGATCGAGAAGTCGCTCGCCGTCGACAACATCTTCGTCTTCGCCCTGATCCTCGGGTACTTCGCCGTCCCCGCCCACCTCCAGCACCGCGTGCTGTTCTTCGGCGTCCTCGGCGCGCTCGTCCTGCGGGCCATCTTCATCGCCGCCGGCGCCCAGTTGCTCGACTCGTTCCACTGGCTGATCTACGTGTTCGGCGCCTTCCTCGTGCTGAGCGGCATCCGGATGCTGCGGGCCCGCGAGTCCCACGCCGACCCTGGCCACAACCCCATGGTCCGCCTCCTGCGCCGGGTGATCCCGGTGAGCGAGTCCTACGAGGGCCAGCGGTTCTTCGTCCGCCGGGCCGGCCGGCTGATGGCGACGCCGATGCTCGCCGTGCTCGTCGCCATCGAGTGGTCCGACGTCGTTTTCGCGGTCGACTCGATCCCGGCCATCTTCGCCGTCACCGACGAGCCCTTCCTCGTGTTCACGTCGAACGCGTTCGCCATCCTGGGCCTGCGGGCCATGTACTTCCTGCTGGCCGACGCCATCGACCGGTTCACCTACCTGAAGCAGGGCCTCGCCGCCGTGCTCGCCTTCGTCGGGGTGAAGATGCTGCTGGCCGACGTCGCCCACATCCCGACGGGCGTGTCCCTCGCCGTGATCGGCGCCATCCTCGCCGTCTCGGTCGGCATCTCCCTGCTGCGCCCGGCCCCGCCGGCGCCGGCCGACCCCGAGCACGCCGGGCCCGTCGGCGCCGGCCGGCCGCCGTCCTCCTAGGCGGGGGCCGGGCGCGCCGGGTCAGGCGCCGACGTAGGCGGCCAGGTGGTCGCCGGTGAGGGTCGAGCGGGCGGCCACGAGGTCGGCGGGGGTGCCCTCGAACACGACGCGGCCGCCGTCGTGGCCGGCGCCGGGGCCGAGGTCGACGATCCAGTCGGCGTGGGCCATCACCCCCTGGTGGTGCTCGATGACGACGACCGACTTGCCGCCGTCGACGAGCCGGTCGAGCAGGGCGAGGAGCTGCTCCACGTCGGCGAGGTGCAGGCCGGTGGTCGGCTCGTCGAGGACGTAGACCCCGCCCTTCTCGCCGATGCGGGTGGCCAGCTTGAGCCGTTGGCGCTCGCCGCCCGACAGCGTGGTGAGCGGCTGGCCGAGGGCCAGGTAGCCGAGGCCGACGTCGGCCAGCCGGTCGAGGATGGCGCTGGCCGCCGGCGTGCGGGCCTCGCCGGCGCCGAAGAACTCCTGCGCCTCGGTGACGGGCATGGCCAGCACCTCGCTGATGTCGCGGCCGCCGAGGTGGTGGTCGAGCACCGACGCCTGGAACCGCTTCCCGTCGCACTCGTCGCAGGGCACGGCCACGCCGGCCATCATCGCCAGGTCGGTGTACACGACGCCGGCGCCGTTGCAGTTCGGGCAGGCGCCCTCGGAGTTGGGGCTGAACAGCGCCGGCTTCACGCCGTTGGCCTTGGCGAAGGCCTTGCGGATGGGGTCGAGCAGGCCCGTGTAGGTCGCCGGGTTGGAGCGCCGCGAGCCCTTGATCGGCGCCTGGTCGACGGCGACCACCCCGGCGTCGGCCGGGATCGACGCCATCAGCGAGCTCTTGCCCGAGCCGGCCACGCCGGTGACGACGACGAGCACCCCGAGCGGGATGTCGACGTCGACGTCGCGCAGGTTGTTGGCCGTCGCCCCCCGGATCTCGAGCGCGCCGGTCGGGGCCCGCACGGTGGCCTTGAGGCTGGCCCGGTCGTCGAGGTGGCGACCGGTGACGGTGCCGCTGGCCCGCAGGCCCTCGACGGTCCCCTCGAAGCAGACGGTGCCGCCGGCCCGGCCGGCGCCGGGCCCGAGGTCGACGACGTGGTCGGCGACGGCGATGGTCTCCGGCTCGTGCTCGACGACGAGCACGGTGTTGCCCTTGTCCCGCAGCCGCAGCAGCAGGTCGTTCATCCGCTGCACGTCGTGGGGGTGCAGGCCGGCGGTGGGCTCGTCGAACACGTAGGTGACGTCGGTGAGCGACGACCCGAGCTGGCGGATCATCTTCGTGCGCTGCGCCTCGCCGCCCGACAGGGTGCCCGACGGCCGGTCGAGGCTGAGGTAGCCGAGCCCGATCTCGACGAAGGAGTCGAGGGTGTGCGCCAGCGCGCCGAGCAGGGGCGCCACCGACGGCTCGTCGAGGCCGCCGACCCAGGCGGCCAGGTCGCTGATCTGCATGGCGCAGGCGTCGGCGATGTTGACGCCGTCGATCCTCGACGACCTGGCCGCCTCGTTGAGCCGGGTGCCGTCGCAGTCCGGGCAGGTCGTGAACGTGACGGCCCGCTCCACGAACGCCCGGACGTGGGGCTGGAGGGCCTCGACGTCCTTGGAGAGCATGGACTTGCGGATCTTCGGGATCAGGCCCTCGTAGGTGAGGTTGATGCCGTCGACCTTGATCTTCGTCGGCTCCTTGTGGAGCAGGTCGTGCAGCTCCTTCTTGGTGAACCGGCGGATGGGCTTGTCCGGGTCGAAGAAGCCGCAGCCGCTGAAGATGCGCCCGTACCAGCCGTCCATGCTGTAGCCGGGGATCGTCAGCGCGCCCTCGTTGAGCGACTTCGTGTCGTCGTAGAGGGCCGACAGGTCGAAGTCGGTGACCGAGCCCCGCCCCTCGCAGCGCGGGCACATGCCGCCGGCGCGGGTGAACGTCTTGCGGACGGTCTCGCGGGCGCCCCGCTCGACCGTGACCGACCCGCTGGCCCGCACCGGGGCGACGTTGAACGAGAAGGCGTTGGGCGGGCCGACGTGGGGTTGGCCGAGCCGGCTGAAGAGGATGCGCAGCATGGCGTTGGCGTCGGTGGCCGTGCCGACGGTGGACCGGGGGTCGGTGCCCATCCGCTGCTGGTCGACGATGATCGCCGTCGTCAGCCCCTCCAGCACGTCGACGTCGGGCCGGGCCAGGGTCGGCATGAAGCCCTGCACGAAGGCGCTGTAGGTCTCGTTGATCAACCGCTGGGACTCGGCGGCGATCGTGCCGAACACGAGCGAGCTCTTGCCCGAGCCGGAGACCCCGGTGAAGACCGTCAGCCGTCGCTTCGGGAGCTCGACGCTGACGTCGCGGAGGTTGTTCTCCCGGGCGCCGAGCACCCGGATGCGGTCCTGCCCGTCGGCGGGGTGCGGCGCCGGCGGCGGGTCCGTCCTGGGGGCCGTGGTCATCGTCGCTCCATCGGTTCAGGCCGGCTCGGCGCGCCACCGCCGGCGCTCGGGCAGGGTGACGTCGCCGTAGCCGTTGCAGCGCACCTCGGTCGGGCGCAGCTCGAACAGCACGTAGCGGTCGTCGGGGTCGTAGCTGGCGGCGGCCGCCACCTCCGCCCTCGTCGCCGGGTCGTCCACGGGGTGGCCGGTGCCGCCCACCCACGCCTCGCCGCCGGTCCCGGCGGTGTCCGGCACGCCGTTGTGGAGGGCGAACCAGCGGCGGTCGCGGAGGTCGGCGCCCTTCGGCGACGTCGGCTCCATGAACACGTAGAGCCCGTCGGCGGTGACGATCGGGGTGACCGGGTGGACCCGCGGCGCGCCGCTCGCCCGCACGGTGGCCAGGTACGACGGCGGCACCCGCAGCCGGTCCCCCACGAAGGCGGCCAGCTCGGGCTCGGCGGCGGCGAAGGCGCCCCAGGTCGTCACGGGCCCATCATGGACGCGGGCGGCGGCCGTCAGGCCTGCGCGATGCGGACGAGGTTGCCGGACGGGTCCCGGAAGGCGCAGTCCCTGGCCCCCCACGGCTGGGACGCCGGCTCCTGGAGCACCTCGGCGCCCGACGCCCTGACCTTCTCGAAGGTCGTGTCGAGGTCGTCGGCGCGGAAGATGGCCGCCTGGATCGACCCCTGGGTGACGAGGGCGAGGAGGGCGTCGCCCTCGGCCTGGGAGCGGCCGCCGTGCGGCTGGAACAGGACGATGTCGACGTCCTGGCCAGGGGCGCCGACGGTGACCCAGCGGAAGCCGTGGGCGGCGACGTCGTTGCGGACCTCGAGCCCGAGGGCGTCGCGGTAGAAGCCGAGCGCCTCGTCGGGGTCGTGGACGGGGATGAACGTCGTGGAGAGCGTGACTGCCATGCGACGACCGTACGGGCACCGGCCCCGCGGGTGCTTCTCCGGTCCTGCTCGGTGCTCAGACCGGGGCCGGGCTCCGCCGCGGCCGGGTGACGACCATGCTCACGCACGGCGGCAGGGCGTCGAGGTCCCCGTGGTCGCGCGCCCGGTAGTGCGACGGCGTCTCGCCGACGATCTCGGTGAACCGTGAGCTGAACGACCCGAGCGACGTGCAGCCGACGGCGACGCACGCGTCGGTGACGGACACCCCCTGCCGGAGGAGCGCCTTCGCCCGCTCGATCCGCCGGGTCATGAGGTACGAGTAGGGCGTCTCCCCGTAGGCGGCCCGGAACTTCCGCGAGAAGTGCGCGGGCGACATGAGCGCGGTGCGGGCCATGGCCGGCACGTCGAGCGGCTGCGCGTAGTCCCGGTCCATCAGGTCCCGCGCCCGCCGCAGCCAGACGAGGTCCGCCATCTCCTCGGGCGTCACGACCACGACGGTAGACGCTCCGACGCGACGAGCTCGTGGGGACGCGGACGCGGAGCGGCCCCCGTCGGACCGACGGGGGCCGCCGCGAGCGGGTGTGGTGGACCAGCGAGCCGGTGCGCTACCCGGTGAACCGGAAGTCGGCGTGGTGCACGGTGCCGTCGGCCAGCGTGACCGTCAGCCGCCGGCAGGTGCCGCCCCAGCTCCGGGCCGTCTTCCACGTGTAGGAGTAGGTGTCGGTCGCCGCGTCGTACGAGAGCCCGGCGCGGCCCGCGGTCGTCGTCTCCTCGATGACGTCGCTCGGTGCGCCGGTGGCGCAGTCGATCGCCGTCGACGACGGTGAGCCGGCCGCCAGCACGGCGAGGCCCTGGTCCCCGGTCAGGCCGAACTTCACGGGGATGCCGGCGCCGGCGCGGGTGACGTTCACGACCGGAGGGTTGTCGACGGGGGCGAAGAACCCCTCGAAGTCCCAGATCACCTGCACGACCGCGATGTCGGCGCCGGTGTCGCCGCTCGGGTCGGTGACCCGCACGGCGATCGTCCGGCTGGCCGGCGCCTCGAGCCCGGCGGCCGAGAACGTGGCGCTCTGGCCGCTCGTCTCGTAGGTGCCGTCGCCGTCGAGGTCCCACTCGTAGGCGAGCGGGTCGCCGTCGGGGTCGGTCCCGGCGGCCGACACGGTCACCGTGCCGCCTTCCACGACGGAGTAGGGCCCGCCGGCGTCGACCGTCGGCGCCGCGTTCAGGTCCAGCCCGACCAGCACCGGGTCGTGGTCGGACGACCGGTAGGCGTTCGGCGCGTACAGCGTGTTGACGTGGTTGGCCGACTTGAACTCGACGTTGTAGTCGAGCGCCACCGGCTCGTCCGCGTTCGCGTGCCACTCGGTCACGTCCGACACGCGCGCGGCCAGCGACGGGCTGGCGAGCGCGTGGTCGAGGTAGCCCGACTGCCCCTGGAACACGTACGAGTACGCCTCCTCGCCCACGAACTCGGCGATGGTGTCGACGTACCCGGCGTTCCGGAACACCGTGATCGGGTCCTCCATGGCATAGGAGTTCATGTCGCCGAGGAGCAGCACGTCGGCGTTGCCGCTGCCGGTCGGGTCGCCGGCGAGCCAGTCGACCAGTGCCTCGGCCGCCGCGGTGCGGGTGGCGTTGCAGTTGCCCTGGCCGTCGCCGGTGTCGGGGTCGCCGACGTCGTTGCAGTCCGAGCCCTTCGACTTGAGGTGGTTCACGACGGCGGTGAAGCGGCTGCCCGTGGCCGTCACCTCGAAGGTCTGGGCGATCGACGGGCGGTTCTTGGTGTCGATGAACCGGGGGTCGACCGACGAGTCCATGATGGCGTGGCTGCCGACGGGGGTGACGACCCCCGGCTGGTAGACGATCCCCACCCGGATGGCGTCGGTGCCGACCACGCCGGTGTCGACGAAGTCGTACGTCCCCGGGGCGGTCGCGTCGTTCAGCCCGGCGACGAGGTCCTCGATGGCCCCGTACCCGGCGTCGGTGCTGTCGTTCTCGAGCTCCATGAGCCCGACCACCTCGGCGTCGAGCGCGGTGATGGCCGCGACGATCTTGGCCCGCTGCCGGGCGAACTCGGCCGGCGTGGTGGCGCCGCGCGCCGTCGGGAAGCCGCCGCCGGCGCCGTCACCGTTGAAGTAGTTCAGCACGTTGAAGGCCGCGACCTGGAGGTCGCCGCCGACCGGCTCGGTCGCCGCCGGCCTCGGGTTGGTCGTCGTGAAGGTGACAGCCGAGGCGTCGACGGGCTGGATGCGGTAGACGCCGAAGCGGAAGTCGAGCACGCCGGCCAGGTCGGCGACGGTGTCGCCCACGCGCAGCGTGTTCGAGGCGCTCAGGCCGCCCTGGGGGTAGTAGGTCGGGTCGATGTTCTGCTGGTTGTTGCCGTCGTCGAGGAGGATGCGGCTGCGGTCGTTCAGGTTCTGGAGGGCGATGGCGGGAGCGCCGGGGGCCACGACGTTGGTCGGGTTCTCGAGGCGCCCGCCGGCGGACAGCGCGACCTCGCCGAAGCGGGCGAGGCTGAACACCTCGGTGACGGTGAGGGGCTGGGCCATGTCGACGGACATGCCCTCGTAGCGCTCCCACTCGGGGATGGACGGCACGGGCAGCGAGACCTCGGTGGGGGTCACGGTCCCGCCCGGCGCGCAGATCGTCGTGGACGACACGCTCGAGAGCTCGGTCAGGCCGCTGAACTCGACGACCGTGCCCCGCACCCGCACCTTGTCGCCGACGTTGACCGCGGCCGACGTGTTGAACACGAAGATGCCCTCGGACGTGGCGACGTCCTCGTCCACGTCGGCGTCCTCTTCCTGGAGGTAGTAGCCGCTGAACTGGCCGGCGCCCTGGTAGTCGCCGACGACGTTGCCCTCGATGGTGACGACGGAGCCGACGATCGGCGACGAGTCCCCGGCGCCCTGCACCTGGTGGACGAAGGTCGCCGGGTCGCCGCAGACGGGCGCGGCGGTGACCGTGATGGTCAGGTTGCACGAGCCGGTCGCGGGCGTGGCGTCGTTGTTCGTCGCCGTGACCGTGACGTTGTAGGTGCCCGCGGGCGTCGAGCTCGACGCCGTGATGGTCGCCGAGGCCGTGCCGCCCGTGGCGGCGGCCGGCGTGAAGGCGGTCCGCGTGATGGTGCCGGGGTTGCTCGGGGAGACGGCGGTGACCGCGAGGTCGACGACGACGCCGTCGGCGTCGGAGGCGCTCACGGGCGCGTTGATCGCGGTGCCGGCGGTCCCGGCCGCGCCGCTGCCGCAGTTGGCCACCACGGGCTCGTTCTCGTCGCCGTCGCCGTGGGCGCCGAGGCCGTCGAAGGTGTCGACGGCGAAGCCGTCCCACTGGACCGACGGGTCGAAGGCATCGTTGGCGATGGCGTCACCGGCCTCGATGCCTGCCTTGCGCCGCAGGGTGTTGTCGGCCGTGCTGGTCAGGCCGCTTCCCCACTCGGTGCCGGGGTCGACGCCGATCTGGCCGATGCTGTCGAGGAACGTGGTGCCGTTGCGCAGGACGACGGCGTCGTCGCCGTTGAACCACCCGGCGCCGTTGGTCTGGTCGGCCTGGGCGAGGATCGTGGCGGAGGCGGACGACTGGGCGAGCACGAACACGTCGCCGCTGGCGACGGTCCCCGTCAGGTTGATCGTGAGCCCGGCCGTCGTGCTGCCGTTGAAGAACATCTGGACGGAGTAGCCGGCGAGGCTCTTGGCCGACCCCGTGCCGTTGAAGATCTCGAGGGCCTTGTTGTTCGACGAGCCCTCGACGTACTCCGAGAAGAACAGCTCCGTGGGCTGCGCCCCTGCTGGCGTCGCCGTCCCCACGACCGGCAAGCCGGCGATCATCGCCACCGCCAGGGCGCCGACGAGCCCCCGCGCGCGTATCCGTCCCATGAAATTCCCCCCATCCCTCCCGAGCGAGCCGCTCCACCCTACGGCTTCCGCATGCCTAAGCGAAGGTGAAGCGCCACCCAAGCCTGCTCCACGGTCGGGCCGTGTCCCGACGACGCCGACGAGGGGCGACCGCGATGACGACCGTCACAGCGTCGACACGGGTTCGGGTGTGTGGGCTGGCCGACCGGTGCCACCGGCCGGCGGACCGCCCGCGGCGCCCCGCGACCCGACCCGATCGCGTCAGCGACGGGCGTACGCGGAGATGTCCTGGAGGGACCGCACGAGCTGACGGGGATCCTCGAGGTTGCTCCATGCGTCGTCGTCGCCGGGGACGTCCCGCTCGATCACGAGTCGGGCCCCCCGCCGCGAAAGCCCGCGCGTGGCGGGGCGGGGCAGGTCGAAGATGGCCGGCGCGAGCTCGAAGACCGCCGCGGCCACGGCGTTCGCGTCGCCGGTCGACGACAGGGCCTCGATGAGGTCCTGCAGCTCTCCGATCTCCGCCGAGACGGGACCGGCTCGGTCCCCCTTCGCCTTCTTGACCACCGGCAGGCACCCGGGATCGTTCACCGGGTCACAGGGCTCACCGGTGATGTCGACGCCGCCCAAGGTCCCACCCGGTGGTTGCGTGGGCGGTCCGTCGGGCCCAGTGGTGATGCCCGGACCGAGCCCCCCGAGACCGCCAGGTCCGCCGGGTCCCGCGGGGCCGGCAGGCCCGCCGGGCGCACCAGGTCCACCGGGGCCGGCAGGACCACTCGGCCCACTGGTGCCCGTCCCGCCCACGCCGCCGCCGTCGGTGCGGGTGTCGGGTGGCAGCACCTCGGCGTCCGGGGGTGGCTGGAACTCGTCCTGCTCGGAGCTGACCTGCCCGTTCGGGTCGAACTCGGTGGTGTGGATGTGCTTCGACCCATCCGGGTGGTGGGTCGTCTCGACCAACGTCCTCGTGCCGGACACCTCGTGCGTGCGCGTCGTCGTGGTGTGCGTGTCACCCACCTGGTGACCGCTGGAGTCGGTGGTGTGGACGGTCACCGTGTCCGTGACCTCGTCCAGGATCCCGAGGCCGTCGGGCTGGCTGTGATGTGTGGTGGTGGTGTGGGTGGTGGTCCCGTCCGGGTTCAGCACGCTGGTGACGTGGCCGTTCGGCCACTCGAGCTGTTGCACCTGGCCCGTGACCTGGCCCGTGGAGTCGGTGACCGTGTCCACGGTCGAGGTGGTGCCGTCACCGTGCGAGGTGACCGCATGCGTGGTCGTGCTCCCGTCAGGTCCGGTCGTGAGGGTCTGGCGGACCACGTCGGTCCCCTGATGGAACTCGCTGGTAGAGCTCGTCCCGCTGGGGTTCCCGTTCACGAAGTGCGTCGTCATGCTGTTCTCCAGCCCGTCACTGCTCACGGAGCCCGTGGTCTCGCTCCGCGTGCCGTCGGGTCGGGTGATCGTCCTCGAGAAGGTGACGCCGCCATCCTCGGCGCCGCGGCGGACGGTGAACGTCTGGGTGCCGTCGGCTTCGATGAACAGGTCGGTGTTCTTGCCCTGGCCGTCGTCCTCGAGGACCTGGGTCGTCCCGCCGGCCTCGGCGCCGCCGTTGGTGCGGATCGTCACCCGCGTCGCGCCGCCGCCGAGGTCCTCGACGATGACCTCCTGCTCCTGGCCGCGGTCGGCCGCCTCTGAGATCGCGGTGGTGTCGGTGAGCGAACCGTCGGTCAGCCGTGCCCGGGAGAAGCCGCGCACCGGACCGACCGGATCGAGCGGCTGCCACCGCTCCAGATGAACGGCGGCGATCTGCCCGTCCGCATCACGTAGCGCCAAGCCGAGCCCGTGGGCACCGATGTCCAACCGTGCCGATGAGCCGTCCTCCCACGCCCGAAAGCGGGCCACCCGCGACTCCGATCGTCGTCCCCAGAACCGGTCGACATCATCGCCCTTCGGGCGAGCTGGTGCAGCGCGACGATAGCCCGTAGTAGCGATCCGCGACAGGGCCACTTGTGGCTACGACAGAAGAGCCGGTGCTCTCGCACCGGCTCTGACCTGCGGTTCTTGGTGGCGGGGGCGGGATTTGAACCCGCGACCTTCGGGTCATAGGCGCGCGGCCGTTGGGCCGACGAGGTCGGCGTGGGCCGGTCTCATGGCTCCCACCGGGGGTGACGCTGCTCGTTGGCCGACGTGCAACGCGACCGTCCGACCGCGTTTGTTCCTGGCGCGATGACAGATCTGATGACAGCGACCTCGCCCTGACAGCTCATGCGCGCCATGGAAGAGCGGTCCTCTAGTCGGGACCGTTGATCCAGCGGAGCGCTTCGTCCCGCTGCTTCTCGCCGCCTGGAGGCTTCACGGGGCACCACCGAATACCCAACGCGTCGCACTCGGCCTGCACGAGTTGCTCCGCCTCACGCGTGTCCAGTGCTCGCCAACCCGTCTTCCCACGGTTGACGTGATAGATGGCCCGGCGATCGGCGTAGTCCCACCGCCAGTTCAGCCGGCCACGTTGCTGCAACTCGTCCAGCATCAGGCCGAGATGATGTTGCCGGGCGATGTGGTACGGCTTGGGCGGCATCGCCGCATGGTCGCACGTTTTGTGCGGAGCCGCGGTCGGCGACCGCTACGAGTCAGCGACGTAGGCCTTCAGCCACGCCACGCCCTTCATCGCGTTGGGCGCCGCCGGGCCGAGTTCAGCCATGTACGGGCTGGCGATGGTGCTCACTGTCAGCTCTCCGTTCTGCTTCCAGCTCTTGGCGACGCGGACCCCGAGGGCAGACGCCATCGCCCATGGCATCGCGGCCGCCGACGACAACACGAGCTGCTCGGCAGCCCGCGTCAGCGCGACGTACGTCAGACGCCGTTGTTCATCAACGGCGAGCTGCCGCTCCTGAGCGGACACGTTTCCGATGATGGTTGGCACGATTCCGTCAACCATGCCGACGACGAACACCGCGGGGCTCGTGAGCCCCTTGGACTTGTGCAGGCTCATGATTCGCACGTAGTCCGGGCTAGCGGGGACGTCGGCGTGGCTCACCCTCACGACGATCGCGTCAAGAAGGTCGGCCGACGTTTGGCATTCCGGAAGCACCTCCAGAGCGATGTCCCGCAACTCTTGAGTGTCTTCGTTGCCTTCCGGCAGAAGAGCGTCAACCAGGGCTGCAACGTCTTGAACCGGCAGGCCCTCAATGATCGTCATGGCGTGGTGGTAGTGCTTCGCGAGGACCGCCGGCACTCCGGCTAGCTTCTCACCGGCTCGTACCCTGTCCAGAGCCTCACGCTCGGTGCAGCTGTTGTCGCGGCACCAGTCCGTGAGCTTCCGATAGGCCGCGGCCCTGCCTGTGCCGTCCCCAAGGCCAAGGAGCACGCGAACGGATACCGGGTCGTCGCCAACGACGAGGCGGAGGTGTGCCAAGGCCTCCCGCGCTGCTGGCTTGCGAAGCGGCTCCTCCGCAAAGAAGGACCGCGCGTCAATCCCGAGATCAATGAGCCTGCGGCGGATCGCCTCACCGATCTTCTGACGATGCGTGAGCACGAGGATGTCGCCGGCCTCGCGGCGCTCGGAAGCGACGTCGTGTGCAATCGCGGCGACGATGCCGTCTACCTCTTGCTCCAAGTCCTCCCACTGGACGATGGCGACTTCACCATCCACGTCGTTCTGGAGACATTGCAGATCGTGCTTGTTCCGACCTGGAGCATGGGCGATCAATGCGTTTGCCATCGCGAGGACGCGGGCTGGACAGCGACCGCACGTCTGAATGTGATGGTCCTCCACGTCGGGATCGCCGACGAAGTTTAGAATCCCGTCCGGATTGGCATGCCTGAAGCCGTAGATGGATTGATCGTCATCGCCCGCTACGCAGAGCGCCGCACCGTCGGGGGTTGCGAAGAGGTCCAATAGGTTCTGTTCCAGATAGTTCAGGTCCTGGTACTCATCCACGATTACGTGATCAAAGGCGGCGAGGGCGGCCGCTTGCGGATTGTTCTTGAGATAGTTGTACGCAATAGGAACCACTTCACCGATCAGGATCGCTTGGTGGTGGCGAAGCCAACCGATGGCCTCAGCCTCAAATTGTTTGTCCGCCGGCAAGACGGCGTTTCCCGGATGGTCCTCGGTTCCGCGAGCCCACCCTGCGTCAAACGCCTCCAGTAGCTGCCGACGTTCTGGCAACGTGCCGAACTCGCCAGGCAGGTCTCGCAGCATCAGGTCGGTTTCGTACTTCAGGAGGGGCCGGGGTGTCCGTTGCGTGATTGCGAGCACGGCTGCTTCCTGCAGGAGGCCGAAGCAGAACGCGTGCAGGGTCGTCGCCCGAGCATCGTCGGCGCCTTCGATTCCAAGATCGGCGATCTTGTCCCTGAGGTCACGCGCTGCTGTCCGAGTGAACGACACGAGAAGGATGCGCTTCGGATCAACCCCCTCGCTCAGCAAGCGGGCCACACGCCGCATGAGGCCGTACTTCGTCTTCCCCGTGCCAGGGCCGGCGAGGACTCCGATCCGACGATGCGGCGAGCCCGCTATGGAAAGGTGCGGCTCACCGAGGCCGTCATCCCAGTTCATTGGCCTGAAGTCTCTCACTGGCTATGAACTACGCGGCGACCGAGAAGCCGTCCGACGAATCCAGCTGCACGCCTCCGTTGCTCCGAGCCCGGTCAGCCCGCCGACTCGCCAGTAGCTCGGCCACGGCCTCATCGTCCTTCTCAGCGTCTTCGTCGCTCCGCTGCCGCAGCTCGGCAACTAGAGCCGCCAGCACCGTGTCGTCCTCTGAGGCCGTACTGCATTAAAATCAGGCAGCGACTCCGAAGGCTGAGGTGCCAGCCGGAAGTACCCGGTGAGGCCGTCCGGCGAGCGATGCGAGCGATCGCAGCGACCGTAGCGTCAACGAGGCCGAGCTGCTGCAGGCGGTACGCCATGGCGACGGGACTGACACCGAACTCGTCGGCCAGGTCGCTGACGTCGCGCACGCTCGCCGAAGCGGCGCTTAACGAGCCGCTTAGGCACCAACAGACACGCCGCGAAGTAGTCGGCCACCAGCTCGGCCCGGCGCTCGCTGCTCAGCAGCGCCGTCCTCGGACACAGGTAACGGATGCGCTCGTGGTCAATGACGTGCTTGGCCTCGTGCATGAGGCTGAAGCGCCGTCGCACGCTCGGTTCGGTGCTGTTGAGGATGATCAGCCAGCGAGGCTTGTACCAGTTGGTGAGGCCGGACATCGGCAGGTCGCTGCGCAGCTGCACCTCCGGGTCCGTCAACGCTCCCACGTGAACGTTGCACCGACCTTCAGTGATTGCAGAACTCCGCCGGGAACGGGCCACCGAGTGGTGGTACGGCTTGACCGGCGGTCGCCTTCTGCCGTCGGCAGGGCTCACAGTCTGTGCACCACTTCGGGACCTGTCCGTGGTCGCAGCAGGTCTGTACGTGCACGCGATGACCGCAGAGCGAGCAGGACATGGATGCCCACGGTACGCCCTGGTTGAGCGACCCCTAAAAGCATCCACGAAGCCCTGGAGGGCTTCGTCATCCATGGTGGTACCGAGCGGTACCCCGGGCCGTCAGGGCCAAGCCCTCCGGGCGGCCTGCGGCGGGCCTTGGTCGCCCTGGTCGGCGCGTCAGGCGCGCGAGCTGCGAGAGCAGTGATGACAAATTGATGACAAGCGGGGACTCCAGAACGTCAAAAGCGGCTCCCGGCGACGGCCGAAAACCGCTTCTGACCTCAGTAAACGTGTTGGTGGCGGGGGCGGGATTTGAACCCGCGACCTTCGGGTTATGAGCCCGACGAGCTACCAGACTGCTCCACCCCGCGTCGTGGAGTCGCCAATCTAGCAGCCGGCCGGCCGGGCGCCAACCGGGACGGGGGCGGTCAGCGGTCCTGGGCGCGACGGCGGGCGTCGGCGAGGGTGTTGGTCACCGCCTGCTTCAGGGTGGACGCCACGTCGCGCACGTCGTCCTTCACGGCCGGGTCCTTCACGGCGTTGCGGACGGCCTCGAAGGCGCCCTCGACGGCCTCGCCCAGCCGGTCGAGGGCCTGGCGCGCCCGGTCCTGCTCCTCCTGGCCCTCCTCGCCGCTCGCCTGCTCGAAGTGGAGCTTCAGCTTCATGCCCAGGCCGGCCAGCGAGTCGGCGACCTGCTTCCAGTCCGACGGGGTGTCGCTCATGTCCTCGGCCTCCTAGGCGGAGTCGGTGGTGCTGGTGGACGACGGCTCGGTCGTCGACGTGGTCGATGACGACGACGACGTCGACGAGCCCGACGGCGTGGACGAGGTGGTCGAGCCGCCCGTCTCCGAGCCGGGGTCAGCGCCGGGCTCGGTGCCCGTCGACCCGTCGTCGGCCGGCTCGCCGCCGAGCAGCGACCGGGCCTGCTCGGTCAGGGTCTGGGCCTCCTCGATGGCGTCCTGGTAGGCGGCGAGGTCGCCGTCGGCCAGCGCCTGGTCGGCCGCCGCGAACGCGTCCGCCGCCCGGTCGAGCAGGGCCTGCACCTGCTCGTCGACCGTGCCGGTCGGCAGCTCGCCGCCCTCCGACGGCTCCCCGCCCTCGGACGGCTCGCCGCCGCCCTCCTGGGTCGGCGGCGCCGCCCCGAACACCTGGGCCAGCCCGGCCTGGAGCGTGTCGTCGATGACCGTCGCCCCGCCGAAGGACACGATCACCCGGCGCAGCTCGGGCACGGCCGTCCCGGTGGCGCCCTGCACGTAGAGCGGCCGGACGTAGAGGATGCCCTGGTCGATGGGCACGAGCAGCAGGTTCCCGAGCCGGACGTCCGAGCCGCCGCCCTGGAGCAGGCTGATCTCCCGGGAGATCGTCGTGTTCGAGAGGATGTTCGAGTTGACGATGGCCGGCCCGTCCACCGGCTCGCTCGAGTTGACCTCGAACACCTCGAGCTCTCCGTAGTTCTCCGGGTCGCTCTTCGCCACCATGAACGCGATCAGGTTCCGCCGCGAGTCGTTCTCCGAGAACGGCACGAACGACCGCAGGATCAGGAAGCTCTCCTCGTCCTCGCCGGGGAGGCGCATGAGCAGGTGGTACGGGGCGATGCGCCGCTCCCGGCTCCCCGTGACCTGGCCCTCCTCGTTCACGCTGGTGGTCGTCGTGGCCGACCCGACGTCGGTGCCCGGGTCCTGGGCGACGGTCCAGGCGTCGGTGCGGGCGTAGAAGTCCTGGGCGTCGTCGATGTGGTAGCGGCCCCACATGTTGGTCTGGACGGTGAACAGGTCCTCGGGGAAGCGCAGGTGGTTGCGCAGGTCCTCGGGCATGTCGTCGAAGTCGGCGAACAGGTCGGGGAAGGCCGACCGGTAGGCGGCCGCGATCGGGTCGCCGCCCGGCATCTCGTACAGGGTGACCTGCCCGTCGTAGGCGTCGACGACCGCCTTCACCGAGTTGCGCACGTAGTTGAACGAGTGGTCGAGGCCGCTGCCCTCGACCAGGCCGTCGATGATCGCCTCCTGCGCGTACGGGTAGCGGTTGGTCGTCGTGTAGGCGTCGACCACGTACACCAGCCGGCCGTCGGTGATCACCGGGTACACGTCGTGGTCGAAGTGGAGGAACGGGGCGACCGTCTCCACCCGGTCCCGCACGTCCCGGATGTAGAGGATGCGGGAGTCGCCTGACACGAAGTTCGAGATCAGCGGGTTGATGTCGCCGAAGCGCAGGGCGAACGCCGCCCGCCGGATCAGGGACCCGACGCCGACGCCGCCGTCGCCGGCATAGGTCGTCGTCTCGGTCGCCTCCTCGGTCTGGAAGTCGATCTCGGCCCGCTCGGTGTCGACGATGGCGTAGCCACCGAGGCCCTCGCCGAAGTAGATCGCCGGCTGGGTGATCTCCGGCTCGCCCTCCACCGGGATGTTGGCGAGCGTGAACGCCGGCCGGCCGCTGCTCGTCACCGCGTTCGCCGGGGCGACGGCGGCGCCGTAGCCGTGGGTGTAGGCGAGGTGCTGGCCCTCCCACGACTGCTGGGGGATGCCGCCGGTGTTGAGCTCCCTGGCCGACAGCACCACCTGCGTGGTCCGCCCGGCGATCTCGTAGCGGTCGACGTCGAGGTCGCGGAAGTCGTAGAAGTTCCGCACGCCCTGGAGCTGCTGGTACGTGTCCTGGACGACGTTCGGGTCGAGCAGGCGGATGTTGCGGACCGTGTCGGCGTTGGCCTCGAGGTCGACCTCGTCCGGGTCGCTGCTGTACTCGAACTGGGCGACGGTCACGTCCTCCGCGCTCAGCCCGAGCGCCGCCCTCGTCGCCTCGATGTTGCGGGCGATGTAGGGCTCCTCCCGGCTCGACTCGGCCGGCTCCACGCGGAAGCGCTGGATGAAGGCCGGGTAGATCCCGCCGGCGACCACGGCGACGAAGGCCCACAGCCCGACGGCGACCACCGGCAGCACCCAGCCCCGCCGACGGATGTTGAACAGGAACAGCGCGAACGCCAGGATCGAGATCAGCAGCAGCAGGTTGAGCACCGGCAGCTGGGCGTTGACGTCGGTGTAGGTCGCGCCGTCGACCGTGCCCCGGCTGGAGAGGGTGAGCTCGTAGCGCTGGAGCCAGTAGTCGGCCGCCTTCACCAGGGCGAGCAGTCCGAGCAGCACCGACAGGTGGGCCTTCACCTGCGGCGTGACCCGCTGGAACTGGGTCTGCACCCGGATGCCGCCGTTCAGGTAGTGGGCGACGGCGGTGACGATGAACACGATGACCAGCGCGGCGAACGCCCAGCTGACGACGAAGGTCAGGAACGGGAGCTGGAAGACGTAGAAGCCGACGTCGGTGTGGAACTGCGGGTCCTTCACCCCGAAGTCGACCCGGTGGGTGAACAGGATCCAGTCGTTCCACTGGCTCGACACGCCGGCCCCGGCGATGAACGCGAACAGCAGGGACACGGCGATGCGGACGAGGCCGGCACGGCGGCCGACGATCTCGTGGTACCGCTCGATGAAGTCCTCCTCCGGCCCGGCCGGGCGGAACCGGGGCGCCAGCCGGTCGGCGATCAGGAGGTTCGCCCAGAGCACCAGGAAGAACACGCCGGTGAAGATCAGGGCGAGGAGGACCTTGGCGCGCAGCACGCCCCGCCACACGCTCGTCAGGCCGAGCGAGTCGAACCAGAGGAAGTCGGTGTAGAAGCCGGCGAGGCCGCGCAGGGAGTAGAGGAGGATCAGGAGGACGACGGCGGCGACGACCAGGATGGTCCGCCCCCGGCCCGTCCCCGGTCGGCGACGCCGCGGGCGCGGCAGGTCGGTGGGGGCGCGCATGACGGCGGGAGCCTACCGGCGGCCCGGCGGGGGTCGGGGTCGCGGCCCGGCGGTCGGCGGGGCCGGATCGGGTCGTCCGGACCGGGCGGGCGGCGACGGGCGGGCGGCGTCGCGTCCGGCGGTCGGCGGGGCCGGATCCCGTCGTCCGCCGGCGGGGCGGAGAGGGGCGGGCGGCGTCCCTTCCGGCGGGCGGTCAGCGGGGCCGGACGGCGTCCTCCCGCACGGCCAGGCAGCGGCAGCCGGGGTGGGCCGGCGGGACCGTGTGGCCGGTGGGGAACGGCTCCCCGGCGGGCACGGCGCCGGCCAGCGCGTTGTCCTCGGCGTCGGGGCACGGCGCGCCGCCGGTGTCGACCAGCCAGCACAGCGGGGTGCCGGGCGGGACGGCGGCGACCAGCCCGGCGGCGTAGGCGGCCGCCGTGGCGTGCCGGGTGACGTCGGGGATGCGCTGGGTCTTCCACTCCCGGTAGCAGGCCCGCAGGCGCTCGGCCACCGAGTCGTCGTCGCCCCCGCCCTCGCTCACGGCCCGCTCGATGCGGTCGCGCAGGGGGTCGACGAGGGCGGCGGCCAGGTCGACGGCCACGGGGTCGACGGCGGGGTGGAGGTCGCGGGAGGCGTCGCCCGACGTGGCCGCCCCGGCCGCCGCGGCGGCGAGGAGGTCAGGGGTGACGAGGACGGCGAGGCGGCGGCGGTGGTCGTCCGGCGGGCCCAGCAGCTCGTCGAGGGCGACCTGGCCCCGCCGGCGCCGGAGGGTGTCGAGGACGGCGTTCTGCTCGTCGGACAGCGACCGCTTCACCTTGCGGGCGAGGGACCGCTCGGGCCCGGCGACGGCCTCGTCCCGACGGCGGAGCAGGGCGGCGGCCGCCGGCTCGGGGCCGGGCTCGGGCTCGGCGTCGGCGTCGGCGGCGGCCTCGGCCTCGGGCGCCGGCTCGGCCGTCGGCCCGGCGCCGGCGGCGGGCTCGTCGGGCGGGGCGAGGACGGCCTCGGCCCGGGCGACGGCGTCGGCCCGGCTGGCCTTGATGCGGGCGAACAGCTCCTCGACGCTCGGGCGGGGGCGGTCCTCGGCCACGGGGGCGGGCGGTGGCTCGTCGGGCGGGGCCGGCTCGGGGGCGACGGGCTCGGGGCGGGGCGGCACCGGCTCGGTGGGCGGCTCGGTGGGGAGCGGCTCGGTCGGCGGCTCGTCGGGGACGGGCTCGGTCGGCGGGACCGCGGGCGACGGCTCGTCCGGCTCGGTGCCCGGCCGCGTCGGCGCCCCGGGCGGCTCGGTGGACGGCGCGGTCGGACCGGGCTCGACGGGCTGCTCGGTGGGGAGGTCGGCCGGCGGCGGCTCGGTCGTCGACGCGGTCCCGCCCGGGGCGCTCGCCGCCGGTGCGTCCGGGGCGCTCGCTGCCGGTGCGTCCGGGGTCGCCGGGGCGTCGGCGGTGGACCGGTCCGGGGCGTCCACGGAGCCGGCGGCGGACGGGGCGCGGGCCTCGGTGGACGGCTCAGCGGCGTTGGCGGGCACGGCGGGGGCGGGGGATCGGGGCTCGACGGCGGGGTCGGCGGGCTCGGCGGGGGACGGGGCGCGTGCCTCGGTGGACGGGGCGGGCTCGGGGGACCGGTCGGTCGGGGCGGTGGACGTCGCGGCGCCGTCGGGCGGGGGGGCGAGGTCGGCGGCGGGGGTCGCGCCCGACACGCGGACGTCGGCGGGGTCGGACGGCTCGGGGGCGATCACGCGGATCCCCTCGAAGGGGGCGCCGCCCTCGACCGGCTGCCAGCCGGGCTCGTCGGGGAGGTCGGGCGGGGCCTCGGTCTCGCCGCGGCGGCGGAAGCGGCGGCGGCCGACCGGGGCCAGGGGCGGCGGGCCGGCGACGGGCGGCAGGGTGACGGCCGGCGGCTCGGCGACGTCGTCGCCGAAGCGCAGCACCGCACCGGGCCGCTCCCCGCCGCCCGGCTCGTCGTCGCCGAAGCGCCGCACCGCCCCGGGCGCGGCCTCCGGCGCGGCCGCCGGCGCCGCCGCGACGGCGACGGGCTCGGGCTCGCGGGCGGGGGGGACCGACCGCAGCACGGCCAGCTCGGCCTCGAGCTCCTCCTGGGTCGGCTCCTCCGCCTCGGCGGCCCGGCGCCCGGCCGACTCGGCCGCCGCCTTGGCCTCGACCATGGCCATCGACAGCTCGCCCGTCGCCTCGTCCAGGGTCCGCCGCACGACCTGGTAGGCGGCGAGCAGCCGGTCCCGCCCGGCCCGGAGCTGCTCGAGCTGCTGGCGGGCCAGCTTGCGGCGCCGGGCGAGGTCCCGCAGCACCCGCTCCCGCACCACCTGGGCCTCGCCCACCATCTCCCGGCCCCGCTGGCGGGCGGCCTCGATCTCGCCGTCGGCGGCGGCCGCGGCGGCGGCCCGGATCTCCTCGGCCGCCGTCCTGATCCTCGCCGCCTCGGCGTCGGCCTCCTCGGTCCGCTGGGCGAGCACGGCGTCGGCCTCGGCCCGCATCCTGGCCGCGTCGTCCGTCGCCTCCTGGAGCATCGTGGCCGCGGACTCCTCGGCCTTGGCCCGGATCTGCGCGGCGGCCTCCCTGGCCGCCTCGAGCACCCGCGCCGTCTCCTCACCGAGCACCGTCGTGAGGCGGTGGACGTCCGCCTCCTCGGCGGCGGCGAGACGGGCCTTCGTCTCCTCGAGCTCGTGGCGCAGCTGCTCCTGGCGGTCGAGCAGGCTGGCGAGCTCGCCGGCGACGGCGTTGAGGAAGCCGCGGACCTCGAGCTGGTCGAACCCTCTGAACGACGTGGAGAACGAGCGGCGGGCGATCCCGTCGGGGCTCAGGTCGTCCCGGGGGCGGCGGGACGGTTCGGTCGCCATCCCTCCCGATGGTACGGGCGCAGGGCCGCCGCGGCGGGTATCCCGGCCGGGTCCTGTGCCATGCTCGGTGGATCGTCGCCGGCGCCCGCACGGCCGGCCGGGGACCGCACCGAGGGAGGACCCATGCACCGTCTCGCCAAGGGCCTGGCCGCGACCGCCGTCGCCGTCGGGCTCGTCGCCGCCCCCGCCACCAGCGCGTCGGCCGCGCTGGCCGCCAAGGTGCGGATCGTCGACAACCAGTTCCGCCCGGGGACGATCACCGTCGCCGCCGGCTCCACCGTCGGCTGGCTGAACCGCGGCGCCAGCAGCCACACCGTCACCTTCGAGGACGGCTTCGACGAGGTCCTCTCGCCCGGGGAGAAGACCCGCCGCCGCTTCGACGCCCCCGGCACCTACGACTACGTCTGCCGCTTCCACTTCGGGATGGCCGGCGAGGTGGTCGTCACCTCCTAGCGCCGGGCGCGGGGGCCGGGCGACGGCCCCTACACGACCTCGAACTGGCCCATCATGTCGTGGTCCTCGTGCTCGAGGTTGTGGCAGTGGAACACGTACCGGCCGCGGTGGCCGGAGAACCGGGCGATCACCCGCACGGTCTCGCCGGGCGCGACGAGCACGGTGTCCTTCCACCCGACCTCCTCGGGCGGCGGCGGCGCGCCGTCGCGGTCGAGCACCTGGAAGTGCACGAGGTGCAGGTGCATCGGGTGGGCCATCCCGGTGACGTTGCGGAACTGCCAGATCTCGGTCGAGCCGTAGGCCGGGCGGGCGTCGACGCGGTCGGGGTCGAAGCCTTGCCCGTCGATGACCCATCCGAGGTCGGTGTCGTGGGACAGCTCGAGGTCGCGGGTGACGGTCGCGCCGGTCAGCGGGGCGAGCGGGCGCAGCTCGGCGGGGACCTCGACCGGGTCGCGCTCCCGCCACGTCACGTCGAAGCGCATGACGTCGGCGGTCGGGCCCGACCCGGCCAGGTTGCGCAGCACGACCTGGTCGCCGACCGCGGCGCGGCGGAAGTCGACGACGACCTCGACCCGCTCCCCCGGCGCCAGCCGCACGCTCGGGCGCTTCACCGGCCGGGGGACGAGCCCGCCGTCGGTCCCGATCACCCGCAGCTGGCGACCGCCCGACAGCGCCAGCTCGTAGGTCCGGCAGTTGGACCCGTTGAGGATGCGGAGCCGGTACTGGCGGGTGCGGACGGCCATCCGGGGCTGGACGGCGCCGTTGACGAAGATCGTGTCGCCCTCGAGCCCGTCGCTCGTCGTCGCCGGGTACCAGAACGACCCGTCGGCGTCGACGATGCGGTCCTGCACGAGCAGGGGGACGTCGAAGGCGCCGCGCGGCAGGTCGAGCCCGTCCTCGACGGCGTCGGTGATCAGGTAGAAGCCCGACAGGCCCCGGTAGACGTGCGGGCCCGTCGCCATCAGCGCGTGGTCGTGGTAGTGGAGCGTGCAGGCCCGCTGGTCGTTCTCGTAGACGTAGGTGCGGGCCGTGCCGGGCGGGATGACGTCGGTGGGGCCGCCGTCGTGCTCGGGCGGGGTGCGCCCGCCGTGGAGGTGGACGACCGTGTCGAAGGGCAGGTCGTTCTGCTGGGTGACCACGACCCGCCGGCCCCGGCGGGCCACGATCGTCGGCCCCGGCCAGGTGCCGGCGTAGGTCCAGAGCGGCGCAGGGACGCCGGCGACGGCGGGCTGCTCGGTCGCGGCCATCGTCACCCGGTACCAGTCGGTCGTCGCCGTCGAGCGGACCGGGGCGAGCACCGGCGGGATCGGCAGCTCCGCCTCGAACGGGGGCTGGCGCAGCGAGGACGTGCGGGGCAGCGAGCAGGAGAACGGCAGCCCCGCCGCCCCCGGCCGGCGGGCGGCGCCCGAGGAGCGCCCGGCCCCGGGGAGGAGCAGGGCGCCGCCGGCCAGCAGCCCGGCCTTCAGCAGCGAGCGACGGTCGAGCACGGCTCCTCCCCCACCGGACGTCCGGGCGGCGACGGTACCAGCGCCCCGGCGCGCCGGGTCAGGGGAAGGGCGGGAGGGTGATCGACGTGGTCGTCGGGAGCGGCGGCACCGTCGGTCGGGTCGTCGGCAGCGGCGGGATGGTCGTCGGCGGCAGGGTCGGCCGCGTCGTCGGCAGCGGCGGGATCGTCGTCGGCGGCAGGGTCGGCCGGGTCGTCGGGATCGGCGGGAGCGTGGTCGGCAGCGGGGGGAGCGTGGTGGGCAGCGGCGGCAGGGTCGTCAGGTCGTCGACGATGTCGTCGATCGGCCCTCCGTCGTCGTCGCCGCCGCCACCGGGGACGGTCGGGACCGGCGGGACCGTGAACGTCACCGTCGGCAGCGGGCCACCGCCGGGGACCGTCTCGCCCGGCCCGGGGCCGCCGGGGAACGAGCCGAGCGGGCCCGTGCCGGCCGGGTCGGTGGCGCCCGGCCCGTTGAACCCGGGACCGAGGCCGTCCGGCCCGCTGCCCGTCGGCCGGGTGCCGCCGGCGCCGGGTGCCGTCGAGCCCGGCCCGCCGCCGGCGCCGGGCCCTGCGCCGTCGAGGCCGGCGCCGAGCAGGACGGGCCGGGACGCGAAGTCGGCCGGCGCGCCGAACTCGGCCGTCGACAGGTTCAGGGCCTGCTCGATGGTCGCCCGCAGCGGGTCGCTGTCGACCCCCTGGTCGAGGGCGACGAGCCCCCACGCCGCGCCCTCGTCCCGGAACCCGAACACGTCGCCCCACCGCTCGGTGAAGCCGCCGCGCTCGCCGAGCGCGGCGATCGCCGCGCCGACGAGGGTCTCGCCCGGCGTCCGCCACTCGTCGAGCAGGTCGGCCTCGAACGCCGGCTCGTCCTCCAGCTGGGGCAGGAGCAGCTGGTAGAAGCCGGCGGTGCGGCCCTCGCCGGGCGCCAGGCTCGCCGTGTAGGTCGAGGCCCGGGCCTGGAGCTCCTCGCCGAAGGCGATGGCCCGGCCGAGGAAGTGGCGGTCCCACGGGTCGTCGGGGTCGTAGCGCATGGGCCGGGGCCGGGCCGGCAGGCGCCCGGGCGCCCACACCTGCGCCTCCCGCAGGGCGGGCACGGCCAGCTCGCGCCCGGCCGTCGTCACGGTGGCCGCGCCCTCGTAGACGCCGACGGCCGACGTGTAGGAGCGCCGCAGGTGGGCGGTCGCCGCCGCCGTCTCCACCGTGGTCGTGCCCGTGTCGACGGCGAGCGGCCCGGCCGTGG
>DASWMK010000246.1 GCA_036399815.1 Acidimicrobiales bacterium | reverse complement strand
GCCCGCCCTGGCCAGGCCCTCGACGGCGAGGCGGGCGTAGGCCGGCCAGGACCGCAGCCGGTGCGACCGCCGCCCGACCGACGGGCCGAGCGGGCGGGCGCGCAGCACCCGGGCCGGCACGCCGGCCGCCGCCCACGCCGCCCGGAAGTCGGCGTCCTCCCCGTCCGACCAGTCGGCCAGCCACAGCGGGGCGGTCACCTGGCCAGCTCCCGCCAGAGGTCGAGGGTGGCGGCGACGGACCGGCGCACGTCGAAGCGCTCGACCGCCCTCGCCCGCGCCGCGGCGCCGAGGCGGGCCCGCTCGTCCGGGTCGGCGAGGAGCCGGTCGGCGGCGGCGGCCAGCGCGCCCGGGTCGTCGGGCGGCACCAGCAGGCCGACGCCGTCGAGCACCGACGCGCCCGACACCCGGGTGGCGACGACGGCGGCGCCGGCGGCCATGGCCTCGAGCAGGGCCAGCGACAGCCCGTCCCACCGGGACGGCACCAGCACCACGTCGGCCGCCCTGAGGTGGGGCGCGGGGTCGGGCACGGCGCCCACCAGCTCCACCCGGTCGGCCACGCCGGCGGCCGCCGCCCGCCCGGCCACCGCCGCCGCCTCCGGGCCCGTCCCCACCAGCCGCAGCCGGGCCCGGCGGTCGGCCATGCGGGCCAGCGCGTCGACGGCCACGTCCTGGCCCTTCTGGCGGGCCAGCCGGCCGACGCACACGAGGAGCGGGTCGCCGTCCCGCGCCGCCACCTCGCCGCCGGGCGAGAAGCGCTCGACGTCGACGCCGTTCTCGATCACCCTGGCCCTCCCCGCCGCCCGGCCGAGCACGGCCCGCCCGCCGTCGAGCTCGTCGCCGGACACGCACACGACCGTGTCGGTCACGCCGGCCAGCGCCCGCTCGGCGGCCCGGTAGGCCGGGGCCAGGCGCCCGCCGACCAGCCACGACCAGCCGTGTGGGGTGAAGGCCGAGCCCGGCCGCCGGCCCCGGGGCGTGGCCGCCAGGGCCAGGCGGCCGACGGCGCCGGCCTTCGAGCTGTGGAGGTGCACCACGTCCCGGTCGGCGGCGAGGCGCCGGACCCGAGCGGCCGCCGCCGCGTCGCCGGGCGCCGGCGCCCGGCCCATGTCGACCCGCTCCCACGACGCGCCAGCGCCGGTGGCCCAGCCCGGCAGGTCCCCGCCCGCCGGGCAGGCGACGGTGACGTCCATCCCCGCGGCCACGCCGGCGGCCGCGAGGTCGCGCACGCACACGGCCACGCCGTCGGTGACCGGCTGGGAGACGAGGAGGACGCGGAGGCCGGCCACCACCGTCGCAGTATGGACCGGCGGTACGGTGCCGGGATCGACGGGAACGGGCACCGGTCGGCCGCCGCGACCACGACCGGCGCGTCCGTGCTGCGGGGCGGGCTCTGGTACGCGGCGAGCTTCGCCCTGCCCCAGGCGTACACGCTGGTGGTCTCCGTGGCCGCGGCACGGGCGCTCGGCACCGACGGGATGGGACGGCAGAGCTTCATCTCCTTCGTCGAGCTGTCGATGGTCGTGCTCGTCGCCGGCGGCCTGCCGAGGGCGCTCGTGCGCACGATCGGCGAGCAGGCCGGGCGGGACGGCGGCCGGTCGGTGCGAGCCCTCGTCCGCTGGGCGCGCTCCCTCGTGGTCGGCGCCGCCCTCCTCGGCGCCGGCGTGCTGCTCCTCGTCGGCTGGGCCCGCGGCGACCTCCGCTCGGCGTGGGCGCTCGCCGCGGTCGCGTGCGCGGCGGCCGTCCTCCACCACGTGCCGGCCGCCGTGCTGTCGGGCCTCCAGCGCTTCCGCGAGGCGGCCACCGTCAGCCTCGTGACCGGCGCGGTCGGCGCCGCGGCCACCGTCGCCGTCCTCGCCTCCGGCGGCGGCATCGTCGCCATGTTCGTGGTCGAGGCGGCGGTGACGGTGGTGAACCTGGCCTGGACCGAGGCCATCGCCCGCCGCGCCATCGCCTCCCTGCCGCCGCCCGGGCCGGCCCCCGACCGCGGCCCGGTCCTGCGCTACGCCGGGCTCGGCACCGTCGAGGTCGTGCTGGCCCTCGTCGTGTGGCGGCGCTCGGAGTTCCTGTTCCTCGACCGGTGGTCGACCGACACCGAGCTCGCCGTGTACTCGGTGGCGTTCGCGGCGACGGCCGCGCTGGCCCGCCTGCCCGAGGCCGTCGCCTCGGTGGTGACGCCGGCGGTCGCCACCCTGGTCGGCGCCGAGCACCTCGACCGGGTGCGGGCCGGGCTCGGCCGGTCGGTGCGGCTGCTGTGCCTGCTCACCCTGCCCCTCACCGCCATCGTCCTCGCCGCCGGCCCCGCGCTGCTGCGGGTGGTGTACGGCGAGGAGTACCGGGGGACGGGGCCGGTGCTGCTCGTGATGGCGGCCGCCTTCCCGGCCGTGCCCCTGCTGCGCCTGGCGACCGGCGTGCACGCCGGGTTCGGCCGCATCGGCGTGCAGCTGGCGGCGAGCGCGGCGGCGGCCGCCGTCGACGTCGCCCTCGCCGCCGCCCTCGTCCCGGCCCACGGGGCGCAGGGGGCAGCCGTCGCCAACGCCGCCGCCCAGGTCGTGGCGGCCGTGCCGATCGTCGCCTACGCCGCCCGGCTCACCGGCGGGGTCGACTGGGCGCCGGCCACCCAGGCCCGCGTCGTCG